>JAGXBI010000110.1 GCA_018971155.1 Burkholderiales bacterium | reverse complement strand
AATTTCGCGCGTTGCGGCTTCCGCATCCGGCACCAGCAAATTGACCAGCGACGACTTGCCCATCCCCGATTGTCCCAGCAGCAGCGTGGCGTGCTCGGCGAGTGCCGGCAGCAGTCTGGCTTGCGCCTCCTGCGGTGCTTGCTTGATCGAGATTTCGACGACCTCATAACCCAGCGACTGATACAGCGCCAGACGCTCGCGTGCGGCCGGTAGTGCGTCGGCCACGTCGGTCTTGTTGAGCACGATCAGCGGCGCGAGTTCGTGAGCCTCGGCCGCCACCAGCGCGCGACCGAGCAGATCCTCGCTGAACGAGGGCTGCGTGGCGAGCATGATCAGCAGGCGATCGATGTTGGCGGCGAAGAGTTTGCTCTTGAATTGATCCGAGCGATACAGCAGATTGCGGCGCGGCAGAATATCCTCGATCACGCCCTGGTCGGCGGCGGTGCGTTGCAATGCGACCCGATCGCCCACCGCGACGGCGCTCTTTTTGCCGCGCGGAAAGCACAGCAGCGTCTCGCTACTATCATCGAGCTCCACCGCATAGTGCCGGCCATGCGCTGCCACGACTCTGCCGGCCAGGCTGGCGACCGGCGCCGCGACGGATTTCCCCCGGGGAGCGGACGCGCGCTTCATGCGTGCGAGAGCAGCCGGTCGATGCGTTGCGAGGCAGGCGGATGAGAGTAATAGAACGCCGTGTAGAGCGGATCGGGCGTCAAGGTCGACGCATTGTCCTGATACAGCTTGACCAGCGCGTTGACGAGATCGGTGGCGCCAGTTTGCTGGGCGGCAAACGCATCGGCCTGGAATTCATGCCGCCGCGACGACAGGCTGCCCAGCGGGCTGAAGAAAAAGCCGAATACCGGCAGCACCAGGAAAAACAATACCAGCGCCAGGCCGGCGTTACTGCCTGTCAGCGAGGGCATGACGCCCAACTGGGTGTAGAACCAGGTGCGGCCCGAGAGCCAGCCGAGCAGAGCCAGAAACACCAGGCTCAGCGCGAAGGTAACGACGATTCGCTTGAGCACATGGCGATGCTTGAAATGTCCCAGTTCGTGCGCGAGCACGGCCTCGACCTCAGTGGGGGACAGCCGGCTGAGCAGCGTATCGAAGAACACGATCCGCTTGGCCGCGCCAAAGCCGGTGAAGTACGCATTGCCATGCGCCGAGCGGCGGCTGCCGTCCATCACGAACAGACCCTTGGCGGCAAAGCCGCACCGTTTCATCAGCGCCTCGATACGGGCCTTCAGGGCTTCGTCATTGAGCGGCTCGAATTTATTGAAAAGCGGAGCGATCACCGTCGGGTACAGCACCAGCACCACCAGATTGAACGCCACCCACACGACCCACGCATAAAGCCACCACCACTGTCCGGCCTGCGTCATCAGCCACAGCACGGCCAGCAGCAAAGGCACGCCCAGAATGAGCCCGACGATCGCTGATTTCAACAAGTCGGCAATGAACAGGGCGAGCGTCATGCGGTTGAAACCGAAGCGCTGCTCGATGACAAATTGGCGGATATAGGCGAACGGCAAATCGACGATGCCGGAAATCACCAGCACGGCGCCGACCAGCACGACCTGGGCCAGGGTTCCCTGGCCCAGCCATTCGATGACAGCCACATGCAGCCATTGCAACCCGCCCAGCAGGGTCCAGGCCAGCAGCAACGCACCTTGCGCCAGTGTCTCCCACATGCCGAGCCGGGTGCGGGCTATCGTGTAGTCGGCCGCCCGCTGGTGATCGCTCAATGCGATGGTCGATGCGAACCGAGCCGGCACGGCGCCGCGATGCTGCGCCACGTGGCGCACTTGCCGCACGGCCAGCCACAGCTTCGCAATCACCATCGCCAGCAGGAAGAACACAAAAAGGTAGGTAAACATCCGGATTCGTTTGCTCGTCGAGGAGGAATGCTCGAATTATAGATTCTTTCGCCATCGCCCTCCGGTCTGCCCGCCGGGAAACCAGCGAAGCGCGCCAAAAAGCGCATATTCGGGCAAAATGGCAGCCTGTTCCGGCACGCTGGCCGTATTGTCGCGGCGGCGAGTCTCACCCGATTACTTTTCAGAGCCCCATGTCAGATACACCAACCACACCGGCTACCGCCACGCCCTCGACTTCGCCAGACACGCAGCCCGCGATCATCAAGAACGAGTTTCACCTCATCTGGGTCGACATGGAAATGACCGGCCTGCAGCCCGAGCAGGACCGCATCATCGAGGTCGCCGTGGTGGTGACAGACTCGGAGCTGAACGTGCTGGACGAAGGCCCGGTACTGGCGGTTCACCAGTCCGATGCCGTGCTCGACGGCATGGACAACTGGAACAAGAACACCCATGGCCGCTCAGGGCTGATCGATCGCGTCAAGGCCTCGAGCATCGACGAGGCGCAGGCCGAAGAACTGCTGCTGGCGTTTCTCGCGCAGTACGTGCCGGCCGGCAAGTCGCCGATGTGCGGCAATTCGATTTGCCAGGACCGCCGCTTCATGGCGCGCTACATGCCGCGCCTGGAAGCGTTCTTCCATTACCGCAACCTCGACGTCAGCACGGTCAAGGAACTCTGCCGGCGCTGGCAGCCGCAGGTCGCCAAGGGCTTCAACAAGCGCGGCATGCATACCGCGCTGGCCGATATCCACGAGTCGATCGACGAGCTGAAATACTATCGCGAACACTTCATTGGCCAGCCCGGCGCGGGTGCCGTCAGCCAATCCTGAGACCCGGCGCGCCGCTCACGCGGCGTGCAGCCACTGCCAGAGCGCCGAAGCCAGCAACACGGTGCCGGTAAAAAACAGAATGATCAGCAGCACACGGCGAAATGCCAGGTCGCTTAGCCGCACATACAGCCGCGCGCCCAGGCCGGCGCTGATCAACGCCGTCGGCAGCAGCAGCGCGAACAGCCGCAGCACTTCGCCGGTCAGCAAGCCGTTGAAGAGATAGACGACCAGCGTCAGCGACTGCATCGCAATGAAAAAGCTCTGGCACACCGCACGCTGCACGTCCTTGGGCCAGTTTCGCAGAATGCACCACAAGGTCGGCACCGGGCCGATCAGTCCGGCGACCCCGCCCAGCACCCCGGCCACGGCGCCGATCGCGCCGTCAGCCTTGCGCCCGCCCCAGCGAATGCCGGGCAAACTGGCGGACCAGAGCATCAGCGGGCAATACACGAAAAGCAACGCGCCCACCGTCATGCGCAGCCACAGGGGGTCCATATAAGGCAGCAGGCTGGCGCCCACCGGCACGCCGATCACGCCGCCGGCGATGAACGGCCAAACCATGGCTGGGCGAATGCTGTGCCGCACGGTGCGAATGGTGAGCAACTGCCCCGACAGCGAGCCGACGACCAGCATCGGGCCGATGAGTTGCGGCTTGATCGTCCAGGCCCAGAACACCATGGCCACCAGGCCGAAGGCAAAACCCGCCAGACCGGAAATGAAGCCGCCGACAGCCGAGCCGACCAGCACCAGGGCGGCAGTATGGCTCATGCGGCCAGCAGCGATTGCCCAGGCTGCACGCGCGTGAATTTGACCGGTTCGTGCGAAACCCGCAGATCGCCGGCGGCGCATCCTGCCTCCTGTGAGCGCACGACCGTATAGGTCGAGGTGGCCAGATCGCCCGCCTCGGGGTGGTCGTCGCGGAAGTGCGCGCCGCGCGAATCCTCGCGCGCCAGTGCCGCGGCGACAATCGCGCGGCTCACGGCAATCAGGTTGTCGAGGTTGAGCCAGTCGTGCCAGGTCAGGTGAAACGTGCGTGCGCCGTCGTCGATGCCGCAGCGATCCAGCCGCGCGGCCAGCTCGGCCAGCGTATCCCCGGCGCGCGTCAGACCCGCCGCGGTGCGAATGATGCCGGCGTCCTGCCACATGGTCTCGTACAGCGCGTCGCGAATGGCCTGCAGTTGCCCCACCGGTTGACGGAACGGATGCTCGCTGCGCGCGATCGTGCGGGCAATGGCGTCCTCGTCCGGCATGCGCCAGTCGCTGTGGCCGATCCAGGCCGCCATGGCGTCGCCGGCGATGCCGCCGAACACGGTGGAATTGGCCACGCCGTTGCCGCCGAGGCGATTGGCACCATGCACGCCGCCGGTGTCCTCTCCCGCCGCGAACAGGCCGGGGAGTTCGGTAGCGCCGTCGGTCTCGAACATCACGCCGCCCATCATGTAGTGCGCGGTGGGCACCACCTCGACTCGCCCGCCGGCCAGGTCGAAGCCGCAATCGGCGCAGCGCTCGACCATGCCCTTGAATTGGCGACGTACGTTCTCCGGCCCCAGGTGCGCCATGCTGATGTACACGCCGCCATTCGGGCTCACCTGGCCGGCCAGCATTTCGCGATAGATGGAACGCGACACGATGTCGCGCGTGGCGCGCTCGGCGCGCGCATCGTAGCGCGCCATGAAGCGCTCGCCAGCGCCATTGAGCAGATATCCGCCGGCGCCGCGCAGCCCCTCCTCGAGCACCGTGCCGGTCATGCGGGTGTGCTGTCCGGCCAGCAGGCCGGTCGGGTGGAATTGCACCATTTCCAGGTCGCGCAGCGGCAGGCCGCTTTGCAGCGCCATCGCCAGGCCGTCGCAACTCTTGTCGCCGCTGGGCGTGTGGTACTTGTACATGGTCGGGCCGCCCCCGGTGGCGAGCAGCACCGCACGCGCCTGCACGAACACGTAGGCGCCACTGCGCACGTCGATCATCAGCACGCCGGCCAGGCTCGCGCCGTCGCTCGAGCGGATCAGCGCGATGGCGCGATGCTCCTCGAGCCGGTCGATGCCGGCGGCCCAAACCTGCTCGGCCAGCCGGCCGATGATCTCGATGCCGGTCAGGTCGCCTTTGTGCACGGTGCGATCGAAAGTCTGGCCGGCAAACGCCTTTTGATGCAGGGTGCCGTCCGGGTTGCGATCGAAGAAGCAGCCGATTTCATTCTCGAGTTCGTGCACGCGCTCGACCGCGCCGTTGACCAGTGTCCAGGCCAGCTCCTGATTGGGCAGCCACTTGCCGCCCTCGATGGTGTCCATGAAATGCCGCTCGATCGAGTCGCCCTCGGCCAGCGCCACGTTATAGCCGCCCTGGACCATGCGCGTGCAGCCGCACTTGCCGAGCAGTCCCTTGACGGCGATCGTCACGCGCAGCGCGGGCGCGGCGCGTTTGGCATGCAGCGCGGCGAACAGCCCCGCGCCGCCCGCGCCGAGAATCAGGATATCGGTCTGGATACGATGCAGCGGCAGGTTCATGAGTGCACTCCGAGGGCCGCCAGCGCATCGGCGCGTCGCGCCTGGGCCTGCGCCGCCACGTCGGCGTACAGACTGCCGCCGTGGCTATCCATGCCCACCAGCAACGGGCCGAAATCGCGGATGCGGAAACGCCACAGCGATTCCGGATTGAGGTCGTCGAGATCGACATCCTCGATCGCTTCGATCCACGTCGTCTCGAGCGCGGCGGCGCCGCCGACGATCGCCAGATAAGCGCCGCCCAATTCCGCGAAGGCACCGAGCGAGTCGCTGCCCAGTCCCCCCTTGCCGATAATCAGGCGCACGCCCAACTGCGTCATCAATGGCCGTGTGAAGCGTTCCATGCGCGCGCTGGTGGTCGTGCCGATGCACACCGGCGCGTAGCCGGCCGGGTACTGCGGCGACGGTGTCACGCGCCGCACGTTGGGCGCCGTGTGGATCGCCGCGCCGCCGCGCATGTCAAAGCGCGTCGTGCGGCCGTGATCGAACATCGCGATCTGGTTGGCATCGCGAATGCCGAACAGCGTGCCGTTGAGCGTGACCGTGTCGCCCGCGCGCAGCGCCCGCACGGCGGCCTCGTCGATCGGCAGCGTAATGTCGTGATGCGCCATGGCGCCTCCTCAATGCAGACGACGTTATTCGTAAGCCACGCCGGCCGGCGTAAAGCGCGCGAGCGCGCGGCGTGCCGAGTGGCATTGCATATTGACCGCGACCGGGTTGAGCGTGATATGCGTGTGGGCCACCTCGACATGCACGGCAAATGCGGTGGCGTCTCCGCCCAGCCCCTGGGCGCCGACGCCCAGCGTGTTGACCACGTTCGATAGTTGCGTCTCGAGCTCGCGTCCCTGCGGATCGTCGCAGTGCGAGCCGAGCGGGCGGGTCGCGGCGATTTTGGCCAGATGCACGCAAAGGTCGGCGGTGCCGCCCACGCCGACGCCCACGATGGTCGGCGGGCAGGTCTTGCCGCCGGCCGACAGCACGCAATCGACGACGAACGTCTTGATCGCATCGACACCCTCGGCGGGCAGCGCCATCTTCAGCCAGGAATTGTTCTCCGAGCCACTGCCCTTCGGGATCATCTCCAGCGTCAGGCAGTCTGTCGTCTCGCAAAAATCGATATGAATGACCGGGATGCGCGTGCCGCACGAGGTATGCAGGTTCTGCCGGGTCAGCGGATGCACCACCGACGAGCGCAGCGGATGCTCGCGCGTGGCGCGCGCCACGCCGCTGGCAATCGCTTCTTTCAGGGCCCAGCCGTCGAACTCTACGCCGCGGCCGACGACCACGTTGTAGATCGGAATGCCGGTGTCCTGGCACAGCAGATTATCGGTTTGCTCGGCCACCGCGATATTGCGGACCATGGTATCGAGCACGCGGCGCCCGGTGGCACTGCGCTCATTCGCTTGCAGGCGGCTGAAGCCCGCCTTGATGTCATCGGGCAGGATTTTCAGCGCGCGAATATAAAGCAGGCGGGCGGCTTCTTCCACCGCCGCTGGATCGACTTTCATCGGGAGAACTCCTCCATCAGGATTGCATGCCCCAGCGCTGCACGGTGTGCCGTTCGATCACGCGGAAGATCAGATTCTCGATCGCCAGGCCGATCAGGATCACCGTGAGCAGGCCGGCAAAGACATTGGCAATGTCCAGCAGATTCTTGTTTTCGTAGATGAACCAGCCCAGCCCGCCCGATCCCGAACTCACGCCGAATACCAGTTCAGCGGCGATCAGCGTGCGCCAGGCAAAGGCCCAACCGATCTTGAGCCCGGTCAGAATGCTGGGAAAAGCCGCCGGCATCAGGATCTTCGTGATATAGGCCGGCCCTCGCAGGCCGTAGTTGCGTCCCACCATCTTCAGCGTGGTGCTGACCGATGAAAATCCCGAGTGCGTATTGAGCGCGACCGACCATGTCACCGAGTGGATCAGCACGAACACGATGCTGCCGGTGCCGAGTCCGAACCAGATCAGCGCCAGCGGCAGCAGGGCGATGGCCGGCAACGGATTGAGCATCGAAGTCATGGTCTCCAGAAAGTCCGTGCCGATGCGCGACGAAATGGCCAGCGCGGTGAGCAGCCCCGCCAGCACGACGCCCGCCGCATAGCCTATCAGCAGCACATGAATCGACGCCCATGAGCGATGCAGCAATTCGCCGCTTAGCATGCCTTTGAAAAACGCTTCGAAAGTCGCGCTCAAGGTGGGCAAGAGCAGCGAATTGTTGAGCGCACGGCCGTAACCCTCCCAGATCAATGCCAGCACCAGCAGGATGAAGAGCTTGCGCAGCCAACCCTGGTTGTATAGTTTCTCGAAACCCGACAAAGGCTTTTCGACCACGCTGAACTGTTTGGCTTCGGCTTCCTGGCGCACGATTTCGTCGCGCGGGACGGGCACCCCCAGCGAGACGTGGCCTGAATTCAAGGTGCCATCAGACATTCTCGGTCTCCTTGATGGTTTCGGCGAACAGCATTTGCTGAATGCGCTGCTCCAGCGCCAGCGCCGACGCACTGTCGGTGGCGGTGTTGAGTTCGGCGCGCACTTGTCCCGGGTGAGGGGAGAGCAGCAGAATCCGGCTGCCGATCTTGATGGCCTCCGGGATCGAATGGGTGACGAACAGCACCGTGAACCGCGTGTCCTCCCACAGCGCCAGCAACTCGTCCTGCATCTTGCGACGCGTCAGCGCGTCGAGCGCGGCAAACGGCTCGTCCATCAGCAGGATGTCGGGCTCCATGGCCATGCCGCGCGCGATCGCCACGCGTTGCTTCATGCCGCCCGACAGCGTATGCGGATAGTTGTCGGCAAACTTCGTGAGCCCCACCTTGTCGATGTAGTGCATGGCGCGCTCGCGCATGGCGTGGCGATCCAGGCGCTGGGTCGATTCGAGCGGAAACAGCACGTTCTCGCGCACCGTCTTCCAGGGCAGCAACTGGTCGAACTCCTGGAATACCATCATGCGATCGGGACCGGGCTTGCGGATCAGTTGCCCCTTCAGGCGCATCTCCCCCTCGGTGGGCGTGAGATAGCCGCCCACCGCCTTGAGCAGCGTTGACTTCCCGCAGCCCGACGGGCCGAGCAGAATGAAGCGGTCTGCCTTGAATACCTGGAAACTTACCCGGTAAGTCGCCATCACCAAATGACGCGGCGTCTTGTATTGAAGTGTGACGCCGGCCACGTCGAGCAACGCTTGCGAATGACTCATGCGGTGAATCCTCGTGGATGAAATGTCAGCTGCCGTTGACGTTCTGGATGGTTGGAAAAAACATATCCTTCCAACTGGCGGGCTGCTTGTTGATCAAACCCGTGCTCTTCATGAACGTCGCGTATTTCATGACGTTCTGCGGCACCGTGGTGAACGACACATCGGGGGTGTCGATCATCTTCTCGATCTCGTCGGCGTTGCCTTTTTGTTTGCTCAGGCGCAGATAGGTCTCGGCGGCCCACTTCTTGTCATGATTGATCATGTCGATCGATTGCTGCAGCGCGCTCATGAAAGCCTTGATCAGCTTCGGGTTCTGCTGATAGAAAGTCTTGGTGCACCACACCAGATTGAACGTCGATTTTCCGCCCAGCACGTCATAGGAATTGAGCACGGTGTGAATGCCGGGCTTTTGCAGTTCCTGCTCCTGAAACGGCGGCGAGCCGAAGTGCGCGTCGATTTCGCTGGCGCCGGACATCAACGCCTGCTGCGCGTCGGGGTGCGACAGCGATACCGTCAAATGATCGAGCACATTCTGCTTGCCCGGGCCGAACGCCTGCAGCGCCGCCATCTGCAGCGTAATGGCCTGGATCGACACCTTGGCCGCGGGCAGCGCGATCTTGTCCTTGTCGGTGAAATCCTTGATGGTCTTGACGGCGGGGTTGCTCGTGTTGAGCAGCAGCGGCATCGAGTTGATCGACGAAAGTCCTCTTACTTCGAGCGGCGTGTTCGCGGTCTTGGACCACATCATGACCATTGGCCCGACCCCGCCCGAGGCGATCTGCAGCGAACCGGAGAGCAGCGCATCGTTCATGACGTTGCCGCCGGCGAACTTCACCCAGGACACTTTCAGGTTGGGGATGCCCTCGGCAGCCGCCTGCTTTTCCATCAACTTCTGATCCTGCATGATCATCAGCGGCAAATAGCTCACGCCATACTCCTGCGCGATTTTGATTTCGCTCATTTCGGCGTGCGCGGCCGCGCAGGCCACAATAAGCAAGCCGGCCAACAGGGAACGACACACTTTCATGGTTCTTTCCTCCGAGTTGCGGACGAATGCCGCGTCAAACCGCTGATGCGTGATCAGCGGATCAGGACCAACAGATAAGCCAAGCCAAACAGCGTCGTGAAAGCGATAGCGAGAGTCGATAAGGTTTTTTGCAGCGCATGCCAGGCAAGGAATTCGATGCACAGAATACGTATGCCCGCAGCCAGGTGCGCGGCCAATGAAACGACCACGGCCCACTCCAGGGCACGCACCAGCGGCAGGCGCGTGATGTCGAGCAGCGTTTGCAGCGGTGCGGCGCCCGAAATGGCCTGGCCCAGCACCAGAAAATGGAGCGGCAGAAACAGCGCCAGCGCCAGGCCCGACAGCCGATGCACAAGGTAGAGCCACCAGGATCCCGGGCGTTGCAGCCGTCTGGCATGCGAGTTCATACGCCCCCCCAGCAAACCGCATATACCGCGCGCAGTCCGAGTGCGGCGAGCGCCGCGCCGTAGAACAGGCAGGCCAGATCCAGCCCGCGCCCGCGCCAGCCGGACCATTCAGTCAGGATATTGCGCAGGCCGAGCGGCGCATGAATCGCCGCCGCGATCACAAAGGTACCGTAGAAGAGCGTCCAGGGCAGGCTGCTGCGCGTGCGGCCGAGAATCGCCGCGGCGCTCAGCCCGTGGCGCACGGCAAATATCAGGGTGGCCAGGTGAATGGCCACGCAGCACGCCAGCACCATGGCCGTGGCGCGCTGCGCGACAAAGCGCTGCATTTCGGCGCGGCGGGCGGGCGTCATGATTCG
>JAGXBI010000455.1 GCA_018971155.1 Burkholderiales bacterium | reverse complement strand
CCTCGGACATGGAATTCGTCGGTCGTCCCGATGGTCTGCGGCCGATGGAAAAGCTCTATGGTTTCCGTTTCAAGCGCTCGCATGTCCGGCAGATGGATCCGGGCCTGGTCTACACGTCGCTGCGCGATGGTCAGGTTCAGATCGGGCTGGTCTACACGACCGACGGCCGCAACAAGGGCTTCGACTTCAAAGTGTTGAAGGACGACAAGCATTTCTTCCCCGCCTACGCGGCAACGCCCGTGGTGCGTGAGGCCACGCTGAAGAAATATCCGAAGCTGGCCGAACAGCTCAACGCCCTGTCGGCCAAGCTCGATGACAAGGTAATGACGAAGCTCAACGCTGAAGTGGACATCGACAAGCAGCCGGTGAACAAAGTGGCCGCAGACTTCCTGCGCGCGCAAGGCCTGATTTGAGTATCACGACACCGCTCTTTGATTTGAGCCGGACTTGCCCATGGACATCCTGACATACCTGCTCGCCAACCTGCACCGCATTCTGCATCTGACGCTTGAGCACGCCATGCTGGTGGGTGTGGCAGTCGGCTGCGCCGTATTGATCGGGGTGCCGTTGGGCATCCTGGTCACGCGCTACCGGTGGCTGTCGGGTGCCGTGCTGGGATTGGCCACCGTCGTGCTGACGATTCCGTCGATCGCACTTTTCGGGCTGATGATCCCGGTGCTCTCGCATATCGGGCAAGGCATCGGCTATGCGCCTGCGGTAGCGGCCGTATTTCTGTATGCATTGCTGCCGATCATGCGCAACACTTGTCTGGCCTTGCAGCACATCGACGCGAGCATCAAGGAGGCCGGCATCGGGATCGGCATGACGTTCTGGCAGCGTCTGCGGTTGGTCGATTTGCCGTTGGCCGTGCCCGTCATTCTGGGCGGTGTGCGCACTGCGGTCGTGATGAACATCGGCGTCATGGCGATTGCCGCCGTGGTCGGCGCCGGCGGCCTGGGGGTGCTGATTCTGCGCGGCATCAGTCAGAGCGATATTCGCCAGTTGGTGGTCGGTGCGGTGATGGTCAGCCTGTTGGCGATCGTCGCTGACTGGCTGCTCAATCGCCTGCAGCGCGCCCTTACGCCCAAAGGAATTCGATAATCATGATCAGACTCGAGCAACTCACCAAGACCTTCTCCCAGAAGGACGGCACCCAATTCACGGCGGTCGACTCCGTCAGCTTGACCGTCCCGGAGGGCGAGATCTGCGTTTTCCTTGGGCCTTCCGGTTGTGGGAAAACTACCTCGCTGAAAATGATCAATCGGCTGATTCCTCCAACCTCCGGAAAGGTGTTTCTCAATGGAGAGGACACCACTGGCATCAATGCCGTCGAGTTGCGCCGGCATATCGGCTATGTGATTCAGCAGATCGGCCTGTTTCCCAATATGACGATCGAGGAAAACATCACCGTCGTGCCGCGTTTGCTGGGCTGGGATCGCAAGCGTTGCCGAGCGCGCGCGATCGAGTTGATGGCGATGGTTTCGCTCGACCCGAAGCAATACCTCGGCCGCTACCCGCGCGAGCTGTCGGGCGGGCAGCAACAGCGTATCGGCGTAATTCGCGCGCTGGCCGCGGATCCGCCGGTGCTGCTGATGGACGAACCGTTCGGGGCGGTCGACCCGATCAACCGGGAATCGATCCAGAATGAGTTTTTCCAAATGCAGCGCCAGCTCAAGAAGACCGTCATCATGGTCAGCCACGACATTGACGAGGCGATCAAGCTCGGAGATCGCGTGGCGATATTTCGCCAGGGCAAGCTGGTTCAGTACGATCACCCCGATAAAATGCTGGCACAGCCGGCGAACGACTTCGTTGCCACCTTTGTCGGCCATGACCGAACGCTCAAACGGCTGCTGTTGGTGCGTGCCGAGGATGCCGCTGTGCGACAGCCCACTATCGATGCGAATCGTCCGCTACAGGACGCCTATGCGATGATGGACGAATTGGACGCTCGCCATCTGGTCGTCACCCAGCAAA
>JAGXBI010000109.1 GCA_018971155.1 Burkholderiales bacterium | reverse complement strand
CCGGCTTTGGCCGCTTTCCTGGACGCCGGCTTTGCGCCGCACGACGCGCTCTGCCTGGCGCGCGCCTGGCGCGCCGACGGCAGTCACGCAGAGGCGCGATCGGATGCGTTCGGTGCGTGGCCGGTCCGGCTGGCCTGCTTTCCTCGCGTACTCGATTTGCTGCAGCCGCCGGGCGCCTTCGCGCCGGTTCCGCGTGCGCTGGGTCTATACCCGGTCGTGCCCGACGCCGACTGGATCGAACGGCTCGCTGCCCTGGGCGTGACGACTTTGCAACTGCGCGCCAAAAAGGGCGAGCCGGCCTATCTGAATGCGCAGATCCGGCGCGCGGTAGCGGCTGGCCAAGCGCACGGCACCCGCCTCTTCATCAACGATCACTGGCGGCTTGCCTTGGCCGCCGGCGCCTACGGCGTGCATTTGGGGCAAGAGGATTTTCAGCGGCTCGACGCCGCCGAGCTGGCCGAATTGCAACGCTCCGGCGTACGGCTCGGGATCAGCACCCACGGCTACTACGAGATGCTCGTCGCCTGGCATTTCTCGCCGAGCTACATCGCCATGGGGGCGGTATTTCCCACTACCACCAAGGTCATGCCGACGGCCCCGCAAGGCCTGGCCAAACTGGCGCGCTATGCCAGGCTGATGGCGCCACACGTGCCGTTGGTCGCGATTGGCGGCGTCAATGAGGAAAATCTCGACCAGGTGCTGGCCACTGGCGTGGGCAGCGCCGCGGTGGTGCGCGCGGTTACCGAAGCCGGTGACCTGGCCGCGGCCGTGGCGACCCTGCAATCGCATTTCCGCGATCAGACCTGAGCGCAGCACCTGCCGAGTCGCCGGCCTCCGCGAATCGGCAGGCGGCGATCCCGAAAATACCTCTTCCGCGCGCGTGATTGCCTTGGCCTGACGCGGGTTTCGGCGCGCGCCCCCGCTGCCTGCGACCGGACCTCGACAGGGGCGCCGAGCCGCGCCAACTGCGTGCATCACATTTACCCCCTATAATCCGCACATTGCACCGCAAAAAAACTAATTGACGTGTCGATCGTGTCTACAGAAACCCTGCTTGAACTGAACGACGTCAGCTTCGGCTACGCGGAGCGCCTGGTACTGTCCGGCCTGAACATGCGCTTTGGGCGCGGCAAGGTGGTGGCTGTCATGGGCGGCTCCGGCTGCGGGAAAACGACCGTGCTGCGCCTGATTGGCGGGCTGGTGCGCGCTCGCCAGGGCACGATCGCTTACCGCGGTCGCGATATCGGCCAGCTCGACACCACGGGCCTCTATCAGTTGCGCCGCAAGATGGGCATGCTGTTTCAGTTCGGTGCGCTATTCACCGACATGAGCGTATTCGACAATGTCGCGTTCCCGCTGCGAGAGCACACCAAGCTGCCCGACGAGGTGATTCGCGATCTGGTGTTGATGAAGCTCAATGCCGTCGGCCTGCGTGGCGCGCGCGATCTCAAGCCTGCCGAGATTTCCGGCGGGATGGCACGGCGCGTGGCATTGGCCCGCGCGGTGGCGCTCGATCCGGAACTCATCATGTACGACGAACCATTTGCCGGGCTCGATCCCATTTCGATGGGCATCACGGCAAATCTGATCCGCAAGCTCAACGACGCGCTGGGAGCCACGTCTATCCTTGTCACGCATGACGTGCCGGAGTCGTTCGCGATTGCCGATCATGTCTATTTCATCGCCAACGGACGCATCGCGGCGGAAGGCACACCGGCGCAACTGCGCGCGTCGAGCGATCCGATGGTGCGGCAGTTCATCGATGCCGAACCCGACGGACCGGTGCCGTTCCACTATGCGGCCGCGCCGCTGGCCAACGACTTCGGCCTGGGAGGACGCGCATGATCGCCGCGTTGGGCCGTATGGTCCGCACTCGGGTCGAGCGCGTCGGCTACGCGACGCGAATGCTGTGGCATGTGCTGGGCGCCTCGGGCGCGATGCTGCGCCGGCCCCGGCTGGTCACCGACCAGATCTTTTTCGTCGGAAACTATTCATTCATCATCATTGCCGTGTCGGGCCTGTTCGTTGGCTTCGTGCTCGGGCTGCAGGGCTATTACACGCTGAACAGATACGGTTCCGAGCAGGCGCTGGGCCTGCTGGTGGCCTTGTCGCTGGTGCGCGAACTCGGTCCGGTGGTCACGGCGCTGCTGTTTGCCGGACGGGCGGGCACTTCGCTGACCGCCGAGATTGGCCTGATGAAAGCCGGCGAACAATTGACCGCGATGGAGATGATGGCGATCAACCCGCTGGCGCGGGTGGTGGCGCCGCGTTTCTGGGCTGGCGTGATCGCCATGCCCTTTCTGGCGGCGATCTTCAGCGCGATTGGCATCTTTGGCGGTTATCTGGTCGGCGTGCGGCTCATCGGCGTCGATTCGGGCGCTTTCTGGTCGCAGATGCAAAGCGGCGTCGATATCTGGAGTGATATCGCCAATGGCGTGATCAAAAGTGCGGTGTTTGGTGTGGCGGTGACGTTCATTGCGCTGTATCAGGGATATGAATCCCAACCGACGCCGGAGGGCGTGGCGCGTGCCACGACCCGCACGGTGGTATTCGCCTCGCTGGCCGTACTCGGTCTCGACTTCCTCTTGACCGCGTTGATGTTCAGCAATTAATCGATTTAATGACGATGAAAAAACATGCACTGGACTTTTGGGTCGGCTTGTTCGTGGTCGCGGGTTTCGCGGCGTTGCTGTTTCTTGCCCTCAAGGCAGGCAACATGAGTTCGTTCTCGTTCAATGCCACTTACCCGATCAAGATGCGCTTCGACAATATCGGCGGGCTCAAGCTGCGCGCGCCGGTCAAGAGCGCGGGCGTGGTGGTCGGGCGGGTCGGTTCGATCAAATTCGACGACAAGCGCTTTCAGGCTGATGTCACGCTCGATATCGATTCGCAATATCAGTTTCCGAAGGACTCCTCTGCCAAGATCCTGACCTCGGGCCTGCTCGGCGAACAGTACATCGGCATCGAGCCGGGCGGCGACGATCAAATGCTCAAACCTGGCGACACGATTACCATGACGCAGTCCGCGATAGTGCTCGAGAATCTCATTAGCCAGTTCCTGTACAGCAAGGCGGCTGACGCCGGCGGCGGGCACTCGCCAAGCGCTCCCGGCGCTCCTGCCCCGCAAGGGAAATAAGCCATGAAAAACAAAAAACACATAACGTTACTTTTGGCGACGTGCATCGGCGTCGCGGGGTGTTCGACGGTCCGGGCGCCGAGTCCGGCCGATCCGCTCGAAGGATTCAATCGCACTGTTTTCCAGTTCAATGACGATCTCGATCGTTATGCGATGAAGCCGGTCGCGCAGGGGTACAAATTCGTTTTGCCGACACCGGTGCGCGCCTCGGTAACCAACTTCTTTTCAAATTTGGGCGATGTCGACAACCTGGCGAACAATCTGCTGCAGGCCAATGTGACGGCGGCCACGCAGGACTTGATGCGCATTGCCATCAACTCGGTGTTTGGCGTTGGCGGACTGTTCGATTTCGCCACGCCGGCGGGATTGCCCAAGCATAACCAGGATTTTGGCGTCACGCTGGGCAAGTGGGGGCTGCCGGCCGGGCCCTATCTGGTGCTGCCGCTGTTCGGTCCGAGCACGATACGCGATACGGTCGGCACGGTGGCCGATCTGCAAATCGATCCGTCCGGCTATTTCAAACCGATCTGGTTCCGCAACACGCTGTACGGTTTGCGCGTGGTCAACACGCGCGCCAATTATCTCGGTGCCACCAGTCTGTTGTCGCAGGCGGCGCTGGACAAATATTCGTTCACGCGCGACGCCTATCTGCAGCGCCGGCAATATCTGATCAAGGGCAGCTCGGCGAGCGAACAGAACCTGCCCAACTATGACGACGAAAGCGGGCCGACCTCGGCTGGGCCTGCTGCGCCGGCCGCGCCGGCAAGCGCATCCGAACCGGCGAGCGAAGCCGCGCCGACCAGCGCGCCAGCGCCGACGGGCGCGTCCGCGCCGGCGGCCGAACCGTCGGGCAATGGCAACGGCACCAACAATGACAACGCGATGCCGGTGCCGAACCGGCAGATGGTGCCCAATTCGTTGCGGCTCTTCCGTTAGCGAAACAGTTTGTTACAAGGGCGCCGTTGCCGGCGCCGAACTCCGTTTGCGGTATTTGTTCCAAGACGAACAACCATGAGAATTCAAGGAAGGCATTACATGAAAAAATTCTTTCTCATCCCCGTCATCTCGTTTTTCATTGCCGGCGCGGCACTCGCGCAGAGCAATCTGGGGCCCGAGGATCTGGTCAAGCAGACGGTCAATGAGGTCATGGCCGCAGTCAAGGCGGACAAATCGATACAAGCCGGCGATATTCAGCATATCTCCGAACTGGTCCAGGAAAAAATCCTCCCGCACGCCGACTTCCAGCGGACCACCCGTCTGGTGATGGGGCGCAACTGGAACAAGGCAACGCCGGAGCAGCAGCAACAAATCACCGAGCAATTCAAGCAATTGCTGATTCATACCTATTCGGGCGCGATCGCGCAGATTCGCAATCAGACTGTGACCTATTTGCCTTATCGAGGCCAGCCTGGCGACACCGATGCGGTGATCCGCACCCAGGTGATCAATAACGGCCAGCCGATCGAGATCGACTATCGTCTCGAAAAAACCCCGGCGGGTTGGAAGGTCTACGACATCAACGTGCTTGGCGCATGGCTGATCCAGGCTTATCGGGATCAATTCACGCAGCAGATCAGCGAGCGCGGCGTCAGTGGCCTGCTGAGCTTCCTGACCGAGCGCAATCGTCAACTGGCATCCGGCACAGCAAAATAATCCATGCTCGCGTTGCAAACCGAACTGACGCACGACACCGCTGCCGCGGTGCTGCGCGATGGCATGGCGTCGATCGACGCGGGGGAGACCCAGGTCGATTGCGCCGCGCTCAAGCGCTTCGACTCCTCCGCACTGGCGGTGTTGCTGGCGCTGCGGCGCCATGCGATCCGCCGCGGAGCGACACTGGCCTTCAGTAATCTGCCCGGCGAATTGACGAGTCTGGCGCAGGTCTACGGCATCACTCATTTGTTGGCTAACTGAACACCGCCCCAGCCGCCTGCTCGGCGGCCGGGGGCGACTTCCCCTATAATCTGGGGTTTCTTCAAATTCCCGTTCCAATTTATCCGGATGCGCCGCCCGCGAGCGGCGCGGATCGTTTATGGCGGCTATCGAAATCCGTAACGTTAGAAAGCGCTATCGAGCCCTGCAGGCGCTCAAGGGCGTTACGTTCTCCATCGAGCAGGGCGAGTTCTTTGGCTTGCTCGGGCCCAATGGTGCTGGCAAGACGACACTGATCAGCATTCTGGCCGGACTCGCGCGCGCCGACTCGGGCAGCATTTCCGTGCTTGGGCACGACGTGGTGCGCGACTATCGCCAGGCGCGTCGCGAGTTGGGCGTGGTACCCCAGGAATTGGTATTCGATCCGTTCTTTACCGTTCGTGAGACGTTGCGCCTGCAGTCCGGCTATTTCGGGCTGCGCCACAACGACCCCTGGATCGACGAGGTCATGGCCAATCTGGATCTGACCGACAAGGCCGACGTCAATATGCGCGCGCTGTCCGGCGGCATGAAACGGCGCGTGCTGGTGGCGCAGGCGCTGGTCCATCGGCCGCCGGTGATCGTGCTCGACGAGCCCACCGCCGGCGTCGACGTCGAATTGCGCCAGACCCTGTGGAAGTTCATCGCAAGGCTCAATCGCGAGGGGCACACGATCGTGCTGACCACCCACTATCTGGAGGAGGCCGAGGCGCTGTGCGACCGGATCGCGATGCTCAAGCTCGGCGAGGTCGTCGCGCTCGAACCCACCGCCCAGCTGCTGCAACGGTTCGGCGGACCCCGCCTGGTGCTGCGCTTCGCCCAGGGTACTTTGCCCCAGAGCCTGCGCCCGCTGCTGATCGCATCCCACAACCTGGACGGCCGGCACTTCGCGCTGCGTCTGGGCGGTTGCGACGAAGTCGAATCGATCCTCGCGACATGCCGTGCCAACGGGTGCGTGATCGAAGACATCGATATCCAGCGAGCCGATCTGGAAGACGTGTTCGTGCAGATCATGGGCGACTCGCACGGCGCCAAGCCGGCGGCGCTCGAAGAGGCGGCAATATGACGGGTTTTCGCACACTGCTGTACAAGGAGCTGTTGCGCTTCTGGAAAGTCGGGTTTCAGACGGTTGCCGCGCCGATCATCACGGCGCTGCTCTATCTGCTGATCTTCGGCCACGTCCTCGAGGGTCGGGTAAAGGTCTACAGCCAGCTCAATTACACGGCCTTCCTGGTGCCAGGTCTGGTGATGATGAGCGTGCTGCAGAATGCGTTCGCCAACAGTTCGTCGTCGCTGATTCAGTCGAAAATCACCGGCAATCTGGTGTTCGTGCTGCTGCCGCCGCTCACCCATTGGGAAATGTACGCCGCCTATGTGCTGGCGTCGGTCGCGCGCGGCCTGACGGTCGGATTCGGGGTATTTCTCGTCACCGTGGCTTTCACGCACCTATTGTTTGCCGATCCGCTATGGATCCTGATGTTTGCGTTTCTGGGCGCGGCGATTCTCGGTACGCTCGGATTGATTGCCGGCATCTGGGCGGAGAAGTTCGATCAGTTGGCCGCCTTCCAGAATTTCCTGATCATGCCGGCCACTTTCCTGGCGGGGGTGTTTTACTCGATTCACTCGCTCCCCCCGTTGTGGCAGGCTATTTCTCATCTGAATCCCTTTTTCTACATGATCGACGGCTTTCGTTATGGCTTTTTCGGCGTCTCCGACGTCGATCCGTTCGTCAGCCTGACGGTCGTCGGCGTCACCTTCCTGGTACTGGCGACGATTGCCGTGCGGCTGTTGAGCACAGGCTATAAGCTGCGTCATTGAACAAATTCGCAAGGAGCGGCCATGCTGCCCACCCCTGAACAGATCAAGCAATATATCGAGACAGGCCTGGCCTGTGAACACATCGAAGTCGAAGGCGACGGCCAGCACTTCTATGCCACCATCGTCAGCAGCGCGTTCGAAGGCAAGCGGCTGATTCAGCGCCATCAACTCGTGTACGGTGCGTTGGGTGAGCGCATGAGAGCGGAAATCCATGCGTTGTCGATGAAGACTCTGACTCCGGCCGAGTGGCGTGCCTGAAGCCGAGCAGCAACCCCCCCCCGACATTACGGCAGGAAACAAAGCAAGGTGACAAACGCATCAAACGAGCGGCGTGACTCATGAGAATCACGCAAGACGACGGGCTATCGGGCGTCGCTCGGCCCAAGGCAAAGCTGACCACGGACGAGCCAAGCATGGATAAACTGGTTATTGAAGGGGGCGGGCGCCTGACCGGGGAAATACCCGTGTCCGGTGCGAAGAACGCCGCCTTGCCGATCCTCTGCGCCAGTTTGCTCAGCGCCGAGCCGATCTCGCTCGGCAACGTGCCCGAACTGCACGATATCCGTACGATGCTCAAGTTGCTGCGGCAAATGGGCGTGACGGCGACCCGCGACGGTGACGCGGTGACGATCGGCGCGCAGCATATCTCGCACCCCGAGGCGCCATACGACCTGGTCAAGACCATGCGCGCGTCGATCCTCGTGCTCGGTCCGCTGCTGGCGCGCTGCGGCGAGGCGCGCGTCTCCCTGCCGGGCGGTTGCGCGATCGGTGCGCGGCCGGTTGACCAGCACATCAAGGGCCTGCAGGCAATGGGTGCCCAGATCAGCGTCGAACACGGCTACCTGGTGGCCAAGGCCGCCCGCCTCAAGGGCGGTGCGCGCATCGTCACCGACATGATCACTGTCACCGGCACGGAAAACCTCATGATGGCCGCGGTCCTGGCCGATGGCGAGACGATCCTGGAAAACGCCGCCCGGGAACCGGAAGTGGGTGATCTGGCAAAACTGCTCGTAAAGATGGGCGCCCGCATCGATGGCATCGGCAGTGACCGCCTGGTGATTCAGGGTGTCGAGCGACTGCACGGCGCCGAGCACCGCGTGATCCCCGATCGCATCGAAGCCGGCACGTTTCTGTGCGCGGCCGCGGCGACCATGGGCGACATCGTCCTGCGTGACGTGATGCCGGGGTTGCTCGACGCCGTGCTGGAAAAACTTCGCGAGACGGGAGCGGACGTCAGCGCCGGCGATGACTGGATTCGGGTCGCCATGCGGCACCGGCCCAAGGCGGTGAGCTTCCGCACCTCCGAATACCCGGCGTTTCCGACCGACATGCAGGCGCAATTCATGGCTCTCAACAGCGTGGCCGATGGAACGTCGCAGGTAGTGGAGACGATTTTCGAGAATCGCTTCATGCACGTGCAGGAATTGACCCGACTCGGCGCGAATATCGTCGTCGAGGGCAATACCGCTGTGGTGACCGGCGTGCCGCGCCTGTCGGGCGCGACGGTCATGGCGACCGACCTGCGTGCCTCGGCCAGCCTGGTGCTGGCCGGACTGGTGGCCGACGGCCAGACCACGATCGACCGCATTTATCACCTGGATCGCGGCTACGACCGCATGGAAGCCAAGCTGTGCGCGGCTGGCGCGTCAGTGCGCCGTATCGGCGCCCGTCAGGGAGATCTTGCATGACTCGCACCACTACCACCCCCACCGCGAATACGCCCGAACCGGTTCGCCCCGGCTCGCCGCAGCCTCTCACACTGGCGTTGTCAAAAGGGCGTATCTTTACAGAAACGATGCCCTTGCTGGCGGCGGCAGGCATCGAGGTCACCGAGGATCCGGAGACGTCGCGCAAGTTGATCTTGCCGACTACCGATCCGAATTTGCGCGTCATTATCGTGCGCGCCTCCGACGTGCCGACCTACGTGCAGTATGGTGCGGCCGATTTTGGTGTGGCGGGCAAGGATGTGCTGCTCGAGCATGGCGGCAACGGGCTGTATCAGCCGATTGACCTGAACATTGCCCGATGCCGTATGTCGGTGGCCGTGCCGGCAGGTTTCGACTATGCCAACGCGGTGCGACAGGGTGCGCGCCTGCGAGTCGCGACCAAATACGTGCAGACGGCGCGTGAGCATTTTGCCGCCAAGGGGGTTCACGTCGACCTGATCAAGCTTTACGGGTCGATGGAATTGGCGCCGCTGGTGGGGCTGGCCGACGCAATCGTCGATCTGGTCAGTACCGGCAGCACCCTGCGGGCGAATCATCTGGTTGAGGTGGAGGAAATCATGCCGATTTCCTCGCGCCTGGTCATCAATCAGGCTGCATTGAAGCTCAAGCGAGTATCGTTGCAGCCTATTTTGGCGGCTTTTGAACGGGCTGCCCGGTAACACAGCATGAAGATGAAGATACGCAAACTCGATGCTGCCGCGGCGGACTTTCCGCGCCAGCTGAGCCAGCTTCTCGCATTCGAAGCGAGTGAGGACGATGCGATCGAGCGCGCAGTCGCCGCGATTCTGGCCGACGTCAAGGCGCGTGGCGACGATGCCGTGCTCGAGTACACCAATAATTTCGACAAACTCGATGCCACCAGCATGGCGAGTCTCGAACTGCCGCCCGGCGAGCTGGAGGCCGCGCTCGATGGCCTGGAGCCCAAGCGCCGCGCCGCGCTCGAGGCAGCCGCGGCCCGCGTGCGGGCCTATCACGAAAAGCAGCGCATCGAATGCGGCAGCCACAGCTGGCAATACACCGAGGCCGACGGCACTGTGCTGGGCCAAAAGGTCACGCCGCTGGACCGCGTCGGCATTTATGTGCCAGGCGGCAAGGCGGCCTATCCGTCGTCTGTGCTGATGAACGCGATTCCAGCGCGCGTTGCCGGCGTCAAGGAAATCATCATGGTGGTGCCCACGCCGGGCGGCGTGCGCAACCAGCTCGTGCTGGCGGCCGCCCACATCGCCGGGGTCGACCGGGTCTTCACCATCGGCGGTGCGCAGGCGGTCGGCGCGCTTGCCTACGGCACGGCGACCCTGCCGGCGGTAGACAAGATCGTCGGGCCGGGCAATGCCTATGTGGCTGCGGCCAAGCGGCGAGTGTTCGGCACCGTCGGCATCGACATGATCGCCGGCCCGTCCGAGATACTGGTGCTGTGCGACGGGACCACCAACCCCGACTGGGTGGCGATGGACCTGTTTTCGCAGGCCGAGCACGACGAGTTGGCCCAATCGATCCTGCTTTGCCCGGACGCCGCGTATCTGGCCAAGGTCGAGGCGGCCATTCAACGATTGATCGACGAAATGCCCCGGCAAGCGGTCATCCGCGCTTCGCTCGAAGGGCGCGGCGCGCTTATCAAGGTGCGCGACATGGACGAGG
>JAGXBI010000108.1 GCA_018971155.1 Burkholderiales bacterium | reverse complement strand
TGCCAATCTGAATCTGGTGCGCCAGCAACTCGAGATGCTGGTCGTGCCGCGCTTTCAATGGCAAGGGGAGGCGTGGCCGGGCGCGCCGCTGCAATGGCGCGCCGAGGAAAGACGGCCGGATGCACCACCGGGCGTGCGGCCCGCGCCCAGCAGCTGGCACACGCATCTGCGGCTGTCGCTGGCGCAGCTCGGCACCGTAGAAGTCAGCCTGGCACTCGTCGGCACACAGCTACAGGCCAAAATCGAGGCTGTCGAAGCGCACACCGCAGAGCTGCTGGCCGGCGGCAGCGCCGACCTGCGTCAGCGCTTTTCCGCCACCGGGCTGAGCACCAGCCAATTAGTGATCGGTCAAGTGGGTGCCTCGCCGGCCGCCGAGTCCGCTGCCCCCGATGACAAGCCGGAGGCCGCGGCTGCCGCGGGCGCAGTGCCATGAGCGAGCACGAGGAGCGTCGGCGCAGCGCCATTGCGCTGAGTTACACCAGCAAGGAGAAAGCGCCGCGGGTGGTCGCCAAGGGGTACGGGCTGCTGGCCGACACCATCGTACGCACGGCCCGCGAGCACGGCCTGTACGTGCATGAGTCGCCCGAACTGGTGGGCCTGCTGATGCAGGTCGACCTCGACGCCCGCATCCCGCCGCAGTTGTACCAGGCGGTGGCGGAGTTGCTCGCCTGGCTGTACCGGCTGGAGGCCGGCAAGACCGCCCGGCCGCCGCCGCCCATGCCGAAGCCGCTGGCGCCGCCGTTGCGGCGCCCCACCGGACGCGGGCAGCGTGCCTGAGGCGCTCACACCGGCATATTGCTGATGGTGGTGTAGGCAGACACCAGTTTGTTGCGCACCTGCAGGCTCATCTGAAAGCCGATATTGGCCTTCTGCATGTCGATCATGACGTCGTTGAGCCCGACGCCCGGCACGCCGAGCTCGAACGCCTGCGCTTCCTGGTTGGCGTGGTTCTGGGCTGCGCTGACGTCGCGCAGCGACGCCTGCAGCGCCGACGCAAAGCCGCCGGGCGCGGCGCCGCCGGCAGGCGCGGCAGAGTTGGCCGAGGCAGCCGGATCGGCCGCACCGGTCGCCAGCGCACGCAATTGCTGCAACATCGATTCAATACCTGAAATCGCCATGCTTTTCTCCGGGAAGCCCGTTTTACCCGGGCCCATCAGGCCCATTTCCAGACAAAACGCAGCTTAGCACCGGCCCGCCCGGCCCCAGCGGTGCAAGTAACGGGAAAAGGCCCCGCTTTTCAAGCAATTGGAATGGCTTGCCCTGGCCAATAATCGGCACAATCCGGTCCGTGCGCGCCTGGGCCGGAATTTGCGTTTTTTGGAGAGTTCGACACCATGCCAGTCGCAGTTTTCACCGTCATGCGGCAGCCCCCGCGCTCGCGAGAGTTCGCATGAGCACGACCACGCCGGTGGTGCCGGCCGACAAGCTGCCATTCCTGGTGCAACTGCGCGCCCGGGAGCGCTTGCCGCTGATGCTCGGCGTGGCCGCCCTGGTGGCTGTTTTCGTGGCATTGCTCCTGTGGGCGCGCGCCCCCGACTACCAGGTGCTGTACAGCAACCTGTCGGACCGCGACGGCGGCGCGATCATCAACGCGCTGCAGCAAATGAACGTGCCGTACAAGTTCGCCGAGCACGGCGGCGCAATCCTGGTGCCGTCCGATCAGGTGCACGAGGCTCGCCTGCGGCTGGCCACGCAGGGACTGCCCAAGGGCGGCTCGGTCGGCTTCGAACTGATGGACCACCAACCGTTCGGCATCAGCCAGTTTGCCGAGCAGGTCAATTACCAGCGCGCCCTGGAGGGCGAGCTGGCACGCACCGCCGAAGCCGTTTCGGCGGTGCAAAGCGCGCGCGTGCTGCTGGCCATCCCCAAACCATCGGTATTCGTGCGCGATCAGCAAAAGCCGAGCGCCTCCGTCATGCTCACGCTGTATCCGGGCCGCGTGCTCGACGACGGCCAGGTCAACGCGATCGTCCACATGGTCGCCAGCAGCGTGCCCGACATGCCCGCGAGCAACGTCACCGTGCTCGACCAGAACGGCAACCTGCTCTCGGCGCCGGCGAGCAACGCGCTCGGCCTGGACGCCAATCAGCTCAAATACGTGCATACGCTCGAGCAGTCTTACCAGCGCCGCATCGAGGCCATCCTCACGCCGCTGGTCGGCCAGGGCAACGTGCATGCGCAAGTCTCGGCCGATATCGATTTTTCCCGCGTCGAACAGACTGCCGAGACCTATAAGCCGAATCAGGGCGATCAGGCGGTCCTCAGCCAGCAAACCAGCGAATCCAAACAGATCGGCGGCCAGTCCGAGGGCGGCGTGCCCGGCGCGTTGTCGAACCAGCCGCCGGCCACGCCGACCGCGTCGCCGGCCAACAACGTCGCGGCGGCCCAGTCGCAGCGCCAGGCCAACGCGGGCCAGCCGCCGGCTGGCGCCAGTGCCGCGCAGGCGCCACAGGGTCCACGCAGCGATCGCAAGGATGCCACCATCAACTACCAGGTCGATCGCACGATTCGCCACACCCAGGAAGCCAGCGGCGGCATCAAGCGGATCTCGGCCGCGGTGGTGGTGAACTATCGCCCCGGCCTCAATGCCGCCGGCAAGCCGGCGCTGGTGCCGCTCACGGCCGCGCAGTTGCAGCAGATCCAGGGCCTGGTCAAGGACGCGATCGGTTTCAGCGGCACGCGCGGCGACACCGTCAATGTCGTCAACAGTCCGTTCGAGCTCGACAAGACGCCGGCCGACACCGAACCCGGGTGGCAACGCTCGCGCAATATCGAACTGGCCAAATACATCGGCAAATACGCGCTCGTGATTCTGGTCGGCCTGTACCTGTGGTTCGGCGTGCTGCGGCCGGCCCTGCGTCGCCTGCTTGCGGCTCCGCCGGCACCCGAGCCGCAAGCCGTCGCGGCGGCCGAGACGACCGAAGTCAAGCGGGCCGGGCCCGAGGCGGGCGATTACGAGCGCAATCTGGAATTCGCGCGCCAGGTGGCGCGGCAGGACCCCAAGGTCATGGCGACCGTGGTCAAATCATGGGTGAGCGGCGATGAGCGCTGACGGACTACAACGCAGCGCCATCCTGCTGATGGCGCTGGGCGAGGATGAGGCCGCCGAGGTCTTCAAATACCTGGCGCCGCGCGAGGTGCAAAAGCTCGGCGCGGCAATGGCCTCGCTCAAGCAGGTCTCGCGCGAGCAGATCCTCGCGGTGCTGGAAGATTTCTCGATGGAGGTCGAGCAGCACTCCGCGCTCAATCTCGACTCCACCGAGTACATCCGCACCGTGCTGACCAAGGCGCTCGGCAACGACAAGGCGGCCGGCCTGATCGAACGCATCCTGCAAGGCGGCAACACCAGCGGCATCGAAGGCCTGAAATGGATGGACTCGAGCGCGGTGGCCGAATTGATCCGCCACGAGCACCCGCAGATCATCGCCACCATCCTGGTCCATCTGGACCGCGACCAGGCTTCCGAAATCCTGGGCCTGTTCACCGAGCGCCTGCGCAACGACGTGGTGCTGCGCATTGCCACGCTCGACGGCATCCAGCCAGCAGCGCTGCGTGAACTGAACGACGTCCTGACCAAGCTCCTGTCGGGCAGCGAAAACCTGCGCCGCAGCCCGATGGGCGGCATCCGCACCGCCGCCGAGATTCTCAACTACATGAGCGGCACCCAGGAAGAAACCGTGATCGAGAGCGTGCGCACCTACGATGCCGATCTCGCGCAAAAGATCGTCGACGAAATGTTCGTCTTCGAGAACCTGCTCGACGTCGAGGATCGCGGCATCCAGGTGCTGCTCAAGGAAGTCGAGTCCGAATCGCTGATCATCGCCCTCAAGGGCGCGCCGCCCGAATTGCGCGAAAAATTCCTCAAGAACATGTCGCAACGCGCGGCCGAATTGTTGCGCGACGACCTCGAATCGCGCGGCCCGGTGCGCGTCTCGGAGGTCGAAGCGGAACAGAAGAAGATCCTGCAGACCGCGCGCCGCCTGTCGGACACCGGCGAAATCGTGATCGGCGGCCGGGGAGACGACGCTTATGTGTGACGCATCCGGCACGACCGGCGATGACGCCGCCCGAGTAAAGGGGGGCCGCCAATGAGCTCCAGCGTCATCCCCAAGGAGCGCCTGAGCGCCTACCAGCGCTGGGAAATGGCTTCGTTCGACGCCGCGCCGGTGGTTCGCGAAGATCCGGCCGCGGCGGCCGACCTCGCGCAACGGCGCGAAGCCGCGCGCAACGAGGGGCACGCCGCGGGCTATCAGGCCGGCTACCAGGCCGGCCTCGAGGCGGGCACCGCTGCCGGGCAGGCGCAAGTACAAGCCCAGGCCGAGCACCTGCGCACGCTGGCGGGCGCCTTCACCGACGCGCTGGGCGCGCTCGACCGTGAAATCGCCGACACGCTGGTCAGCCTGGCGCTCGACATCGCCCACCAGGCGCTGCGGCAAACCCTCGCGGTGCGCCCGGAAGCGCTCTTGCCGGCGGTGCGCGAAGTGCTGGCCAGCGAGACCATCGGCGAGACCCCACGCCTGCTGCTCAACCCGGAAGATATCGGGCTGGTGCAGGCACATCTGCAGGACGAGCTGCAAGCCGGCGGCTGGACCGTGCGTGCCGATTCGACGATCGCGCGCGGCGGCTGCCGCGCCCAATCGGCCAGCGGCGAAATCGACGCCAGCCTGCCGACCCGTTGGGCACGGGTCGCGGCGGCCCTCGGGAAGCTGCAGACATGGTGAATCTCGATCCGATCCCGGTGGTCGCCGACGTTCATCGCCGCGCCCCCCTCGCCGTCGCGCCAGACACGCACGGCGCGGATGACGCCGACGGCGCATCCGATACGCTCCGCCCAATGCCCGAGCCGGGCACCGACGGCCAGCCCCGGCCGCACGTTCGCCTGTGGGACGAGGCGCCGGCCGCCGCGCCACCCGCCGTCGCGGAACCGGACGGGCACGCCTCGAATCCGCGCCACGACCTGCGCGACGCCCACTTGCTGCGCTGGCGCAACCAGATCCAGGCCGCCGTGCCGCGCCTGCGGGCCTGTGAGCCGTTGCGCACATGCGGGCGCCTGACGCGTGCCGCCGGGCTGGTGCTCGAAGCCGTCGGCCTGCGGCTGCCGGTCGGCAGCGGATGCCTGATCGAATTGCCGGTGCATGACGCGCAACGCGATCCGGCCACGGCCGAAGCCGAGGTGGTGGGCTTCGCCGGCGAGCGCCTGTTCCTGATGCCGCAAACCGAGGCTGCCGGCCTGTTGCCCGGCGCCCGCGTATTCCCGCTCGAACCCGAGGCCGGCGCGCCGGCCGCGCCGGCTACCGGCGGCAAGCGCCTGCCGGTGGGCGACGCGCTGCTCGGGCGCGTGGTCGACGGCGCCGGCCGCCCGCTCGACGACCTCGGCCCGCTGGGCCACGCCGACAGCGCCTCGCTGAGCACGGCGCCGATCAACCCCCTGAGCCGCGCGCCGATCGACACCCCGCTGGACGTCGGCGTGCGCGCCATCAACGCGCTGCTCACCGTCGGGCGTGGACAGCGCATGGGCCTGTTCGCCGGCAGCGGCGTGGGCAAGAGCGTGCTGCTCGGCATGATGGCGCGCTACACCAGCGCCGACGTGATCGTGGTCGGGCTGATCGGCGAGCGCGGCCGCGAAGTCAAGGACTTCATCGAGAACATCCTGGGTGCCGAAGGCCTGGCGCGCGCCGTGGTGGTGGCCGCGCCGGCCGACGTCTCGCCGCTGGTACGCATGCAGGGTGCGGCCTACGCGACCACGCTGGCCGAACATTTTCGCGACCAGGGCAAGGACGTGCTGCTGATCATGGATTCGCTCACGCGCTACGCCATGGCCCAGCGCGAAATCGCGCTGGCCATCGGCGAGCCGCCGGCCACCAAGGGCTATCCGCCGTCGGTGTTCGCCAAGCTGCCCGCATTGGTCGAGCGCGCCGGCAACGGCACCCAGGGCGGCGGCTCGATCACCGCGTTCTATACCGTGCTGACCGAGGGCGACGACCAGCAGGACCCGATCGCCGATGCCGCGCGGGCCATCCTCGACGGCCACATCGTGCTCTCGCGCGATCTGGCCGAGGCCGGACACTACCCGGCCATCGACATCGAAGCATCGATCAGCCGCGCCATGGTCGCGCTGGTCGACGATCGGCAATTCGACGACGTGCGCCGCTTCAAGCAGATGCTCTCGCGCTACCAGCGCAACCGCGACCTGATCAGCGTGGGCGCCTACGCGGCCGGGCGCGATGCGCAGCTCGACCAGGCCATCGCGCTATACCCGCAGCTCGAGGCCTTTTTACAGCAGGGCATGCGCGAGCGCGCCGGCTACCAGGACAGCGCGACACAGCTTCACGCGCTGCTGAGCTGAACGCCCGGCGCCTTTTGAGGAAACGAGATGACAGAGCACCTACCGCTGAATTTGCTGACCGAACTGGCGCAGCGCGATCTGGACGACGCCGCCCGCAAGCTCGGCGCCCAGCAGGCCCAGCGCGCCGAAGCCGAGCGGCAGCTGCAGGCCCTGGTGGCCTACCGGCACGAATATCGCAACCGGCTGCAGACGGCCACGCAAGACGGCATGGCCGCCGCCGGCTGGCGCAATTTCCAGCAATTCATCGACACGCTCGACGTGGCGATCGGCCGCCAGCGCGACTTGCTCGTCCTGGCCGAGCAGAAAGTCGCCGCGGCCCAGCACGACTGGCAACAGCACAAACAACGCCTGAATTCGTTCGAAACCCTGGCCAGCCGTGCGCAGGCTCGTGAGAACGTGCGCACGGCCAGGCGCGAGCAAAAAGACAACGACGAATACGCGGCCAAGCTGAGCCGGTCGCGGCAAACTCTGCACGATA
The DNA here is from genome assembly GCA_018971155.1 of Burkholderiales bacterium. Lineage (GTDB taxonomy): Bacteria > Pseudomonadota > Gammaproteobacteria > Burkholderiales > Burkholderiaceae > Pandoraea. Next base: position 3,424 of record JAGXBI010000108.1, on the reverse strand, counting down.
CGAAGGAACGCGCATGTTGAACGTCTCGCCCGTCAACCAGGCTGGCGGCGGCGCGGCCGCCAGCGCGAGCGCCAGCGCCGGCTCGGCCAGCGGCAGCGCCGACAGCACTTTCGGCGCGCTGCTCGATCAGCAGGTCAATGCCGAGCCAGGCGTCAACGCGGCGCCGTCCGGCAACGGCTCGGCCGACCAGGCCGGCGCCTCGTCCACGCCGCCGTCCCATGCCTCGTCGAGCGCCTCGTCGAGTGGCGCCAACGGCGCCGACGGGTCGACCGGCAAAACCGCTCAGGATACCGATCAAACTGGCCAGCACGACGCGCACCACGCCACCCCGGCCCCGGGCACGCCCGATGCCGCCCTGGCCTGCGCGCTGGCGGCCATGGCCGCTCACCTGCCGGCGCAGGCCGTCGCCTCCAACGCCGCCTCGACGTCGGCTGGCGCGGGCACGCCGGCCGCGACTCAGACAGCAATTTCCGCGACCAGCGGCAATGTCGCCGACAAGCGTTTGACGGCGACCGTCGGCGCCGCGCTGCTCAAAGGCGCCGACGCCAACGGCGCGGCCCAGGGCGACGCCGCGCCCGGCGCGCAGCTTGACGCTGCCGCGGCAGGCGGCAAGATGCTCGAGCCAGCCGGCGCGAAATCCGGCAAGAGCGGGGCCGCGCCGGCTTCGCAAGGCGGCTCGCGGCAGGCCGGCGCGAGCGCCGACGGGCAAGGTGCGACGCAAAACGCGTTGCTCAATCAGGTCGCGCAAGCGGTGCAGGCAAGTCAGGCGAATCAGGCCACACAAACCGCGCAGGCGGCCGCGCAAATCCAGGCCGCCCAGGCCGGCAGCAACACTGCGGCCGCCGCCCAGCCCGCCGTCCCGCTGCAGGCCGCCGCGCCACTGATGATGACGCTCACCCCGCACCTGGACGACAGCGCCCACTGGGGCCAGGCGCTCAGCCAGCAGGTGGTGTGGCTGAGCAGCGCGCACCAGCAAAGCGCGGCGCTGCAGTTGAATCCGCCCGATCTCGGGCCGCTGCACGTGGTGCTCAACGTGGCCGACAACCAGGCCCAGGCGCTGTTCGTCTCGGCCCACGCGGCGGTGCGCGACGCCGTGCAGGCGGCCTTGCCGCAGTTGCGCGCGTCGCTGGCCGACAACGGTATCGCGCTGGGCAACACGATGGTCAGTGCCGATTCGTCGCAACAGCAGCAGGCATTCCAGCAATTCAACGCCCAGGCGCGACAAAACGGCTCGCGCCAGAGCGGGCCGGCCAGTGTGGGCGGCCCCGGCTCGCTTGCGGGCGCGAGCGCCACCACGGCCGCCGCGCGCATCGCGCGAGGGTTGGTCGACACCTTCGCCTGAGGCCGGGCGGGCCGCCGGCCCGCCGGTCGCCTCGCCTCGCCGCGCCGCGGCCCCCGGGGGGATCCGTCCCGCTGCGCGGCGCCGCCCCTTCCCACGCCTTGTCCCGACTTGCGGAAGTCCGCCTAAAGTCTGTATCGGTTTTTGCCGTTAAGACACGAGTAGGACGTCTTTGTCCTTTCTATTCGGCCGATCGCAAGATCGATTCGTGGCCGACAATACACTCCAGATTCAGGTAACTACGATGGCGAATCCCGCAACCCCGCAACCCGCCGCCGCCAAGCGGCGTCCCTGGCTCCTGATTGGCATCGTGTTGCTACTGATGAGCGTGACCGGCACGGCCGCCGCGGTCTACCTGATGCACCGGAACAAGTCCGATGCGCATCGAGTGAAGCCGCCCGCACCTCCGGTTTTTGTTTCGATGGAACCCTTTACGGTCAATCTCGCGGATACCGACAGCGACCGTTACCTGCATATCGGGCTGGCACTGAAAGTGAGCGACACCACCAACCAACAGCGCATCGTCGAACACATGCCGGAAGTGCGCAGCCGCATCCTGCTGCTGCTGGCCAGCAAGCAGGTCAGCGACCTCGGCACGATCGCCGACAAGCACAAGCTGGCCAGCGAGATCCGCACGCTGGTCGATCAGCCGTTCGGCGCCGGGCTGCCTGCGCAGCAGGTCACCAATGTGCTGTTCACCGATTTCGTGATTCAGTGAGTCGCTCATGGCACACGAGGAGTTTCTCTCGCAGGAAGAAGTCGACGCCCTTCTGAAGGGCGTCACCGGCGAGCCAGAGGACAACTCCGCGGCCATCGATCTGTCGGGCGTGCGCCCGTACAACCTGGCGACGCAGGAACGCATCGTGCGCGGGCGCATGCCCACGCTGGAAATCATCAACGACCGTTTCTCCCGCCTGCTGCGCATCGCGCTGTTCAATTTCATGCGCCGCAGCTCCGAAATCTCGGTCGGCCCGGTGCGGGTGCAGAAGTACAGCGAGTTCATCCGCAACCTGCCGGTGCCGACCAACCTGAATCTGGTCCACATCAAGCCGCTGCGCGGCACCGCGCTGTTCGTGTTCGACCCGAACCTGATCTTCCTGGTGGTCGACAATCTGTTCGGCGGCGACGGACGTTTCCATACCCGCGTCGAAGGGCGCGATTTCACGCAGACCGAACAGCGCATCATCCAGCGGATGCTGCAACTGGTATTCGACAGCTACGGCGAGTCGTGGCGGCCGGTGCACCCCGTTGAATTCGAATACGTGCGTGCCGAAATGCACACGCAATTCGCCAACGTGGCAACGCCCAACGAAGTGGTGGTCACGACGACCTTCGACATCGAGTTCGGCTCGACCGGCGGCGAGCTGCATATCTGCATGCCGTATTCGATGATCGAGCCGCTGCGCGATCACCTTTCCAGCCCGTTGCAGGGCGAGGCGCTCGAAGTCGACAAGCGCTGGGTGCGCCTGCTCTCGCAGCAGGTGCAAAGCGCCGAGGTCGAGCTGGTGGTGAACCTGACCGAAGTCGACGTCACGCTCGCGCAGATCGTCAATATGCGCGCCGGCGACGTGATTCCGATGGAGATGCCGGAAACCCTGACGGCCAAGGTCGGCGGCGTGCCGGTCATGGAGTGCGGCTACGGTGTTTTCAACGGCCAGTATGCATTGCGCGTGAACCAAATGATCAATCACGCGCAAAACGATTCATTCAAGGAACCGGATCATGAGTGACACGCCCGATACCGCACTGGACGACTGGGCCAGCGCAATGGCCGAGCAAAATACCGCCACGGTGGCCGCCACGCCGGCCGCATTCCAGCCGCTGGTGGGCAGCGGCGCGCCCGCGCTGCACAACGATATCGACATGATTCTCGATATTCCCGTGCAGCTGACGGTGGAGCTGGGGCGCACCAAGATCGCCATCAAGAGCCTGCTGCAACTCGCGCAGGGCTCGGTGGTGGAACTCGATGGCCTGGCCGGCGAACCGATGGACGTGCTGGTCAACGGCTACCTGATCGCGCAAGGCGAAGTGGTAGTGGTCAATGACAAATTCGGCGTGCGGCTGACCGACATCATCACGCCCTCC
>JAGXBI010000454.1 GCA_018971155.1 Burkholderiales bacterium | reverse complement strand
CGGGTATTTTCTTTGTAGAACAACGGGTTATCCACTCCGGCGTAGCCTGCTGCCATGCTGCGCTTGGAGACCACCACGTGGCGGGCCTTCCAGACCTCCAGCACAGGCATGCCGGCAATCGGACTGGCGGGGTCTTCCAGTGCGCCGGGATTGACGATGTCGTTCGCGCCGATGACCAGCACGACGTCGGTGTTGGCGAAATCCTCGTTGATTTCATCCATCTCGAGCACGATGTCGTAGGGCACCTTGGCCTCGGCCAGCAACACGTTCATATGGCCGGGCAGTCGTCCTGCCACAGGGTGAATGCCAAAGCGCACGTTGACGCCGGCCCCGCGCAGGCGCCTCGTGATCTCGCTGATGGTTGTCTGCGCCTGCGCCACCGCCATGCCGTAACCGGGCACGATGATGACCTCGCCGGCATCGCGCAGCAGTGTGCCGACTTCCTCCACCGAGGTGGCGACCACTTCGCCTGCCGGTCCGGCGCCGGCCGGCGCGGCCGCGGCGGACGCGCCGAAGCCGCCGAGAATCACCGAGAGGAATTTGCGATTCATCGCGCGGCACATGATGTAGCTCAGAATGGCGCCGGATGAGCCCACCAGCGCGCCGGTCACGATCAGCAAGTCATTGCCGAGCATGAAGCCGGTGGCCGCGGCGGCCCACCCGGAGTAGCTGTTGAGCATCGACACCACCACCGGCATATCGGCCCCGCCGATGGCCATCACCAGATGAACCCCGATGATCAAGGCAACGACGCTCATGGCGAGCAATGCCAGCAATGCGCCATGCACGCTGGCCGCGCCGAAAAACAGCGTGCCAAGCCACACGCATGCCGCCAGCCCCGCACTGTTCAGCGCGTGGCGTGCCGGCAGCAGCAGCGGCTTGCCGCCGATCGTGCCCTGCAATTTGCCGAATGCGATCAGCGAGCCCGAGAAGGTTACCGCGCCGATGAAGACCCCCAGATAGGTTTCGGCTTCATGGATGATTCGCTCGGCGCCGGCCAGCCCGCTCGCCGGCTCGGCCGCGTTGGCGAACCCCACCAGCACTGCCGCCAGGCCGACGAAACTATGCAGCACGGCCACCAGTTGCGGCATGCCGGTCATTGCCACCCGCCGTGCCAGCACCGCGCCGACGAGCGCGCCCACCAGCATGGCGGGCACCAGCACCGTCAGCCCCACCCCGCGCATCAGCAAAACGGTGGCAACCACCGCCACCCCCATGCCGGCCATACCGCACAGATTGCCGCGCCGCGCCGTGCCCGGCTGACTCAAGCCTCCCAGGCTGAGGATGAACAGGACGCCAGCGCCCAGGTAGGCCATATTGAAAATGCCATTCGGCATAAGGGTCTCCCGTGAAGTTTTATCGTCTTTGCCGCACGCGGCGGCGGCTCAGTCTCGCTGGAACATCTTCAGCATGCGCTGCGTGACCAGGAAACCGCCGGCGACGTTGATCGCCGCGATCAGCACCGCGATGCCGGCCAGCACTTTGACCAACGGCAGCGTTGCGCCCAGTTGCAGCAGCGCGCCGATGACGATGATCCCGCTGATCGCATTGGTCACGCTCATGAGCGGCGTGTGCAGCGCAGGCGTGACGTTCCAGACGACCTGATAGCCGATGAATATGGCCAGCACGAACACCGTGAAATGGGCCATGAAGGCGGCCGGCGCGACCGAGCCCAAGGCCAGCAGCAGCGCCGCGCCGATGACAAACCAAAGCATGGGCGCGCCGCGCCCGGCCGGCAACGTGGCGGGGGCCGGCTGTGGCGGCACCGACGGCGCAGCTGCTTGCGGCGGCACGGCCTGGGGCGCCGGCGGCGCGGGCGGCGGCCAGGTAACCGTGCCGAGGTGGAGCACGGTCGTGCCGCGGATCACTTCGTCGTTCAGATCAAGCACCAGTTGCCCATCTTTGCCTGGCGTCAGATCGGTCAGCAAATGCCGTAGATTGGTGCCATAGAGCTGGCTCGACTGCGTCGCCAGGCGGCTTGGCAGATCCGTG
>JAGXBI010000107.1 GCA_018971155.1 Burkholderiales bacterium | reverse complement strand
GGAAGCGCGAATTATAGACTACTTGGGAAAATTCTGCTGGCATTTATAAAGACTTACGCCATGTGGTGCGGCGCAAAATCGCTGTTACCTCCTGCGGTAGCCGTCTTGTCGCGGGAGGTGCGTGGCAGTTTGACTCAAATCATTTCCGATATTATCATTTCAGTACAAATTAATTTATCGGAATTTTCTGTTCGCCCAATTCATGACAACGCCATCAAGCAGTAGCCAGCAGTACGATTTGCGCATCCTGCGCGCGCTGCGTCGCATCACGCGCTCGATCGCCCTGCACTCCCGGCAGTTGGCCGCCTGCAGCAACATTACGGCACCCCAACTGATTTGCCTGCGCGCTGTGATCGATCACGGCCCGTTGACGGCGACCGCGATCAGCCGGGAAATTCATGTCAGTGCCAGCACCGTGGTAGGCATTCTCGATCGCCTGGAAGACAAGGGGTTGATTCGCCGCGAGCGCGGACGCGAAGACCGGCGGATCGTCTTTGTGTCGGCTACCGAAGCAGGCTTCAAGCTTGCCAGCGAGACGCCCGCGCCGATGCAGAAGAAGTTGTCGGAGGCGCTCAATGCATTGCCCGAACTGGAACAGGCCACGATCACGATGGCGCTCGAGCGCGTTGTCGATCTGATCGAATCGGGCGGTGTCTCCGGGGAATCGGCAAGCGAGCCCGCTTCACCGATTCTTGACGTACCCACGGGCGATGTGCCCCCCGAATCAGGATTGGTGGTTTGATAGATAAAGACGGCGCTTACTGCAGCGAAAATTCCAAGAGTCGCCTGGTCGTTCAAGATAAGCCCGACTTATGCTTGAGGATGCCCGATAAGCGAGACGGCGCCCAAATACATCGTTTGATCGAGCAGTGCCCACCACTCGATCTCAATTCGCAGTACGCCTATCTTTTGTTGTGCGAGCATTTCGCGCACACCTGCGTGCTGGCTCGAGCGGGCGATCAGGTGCTCGGCTTCATCTCGGCCTATATGCCGCCGGCGCGGGCCGACGTGTTGTTCGTGTGGCAAGTCGCGGTTCATCCGCAAGCGCGCGGCCGCGGACTCGGCCAGCGCATGCTGGAGACGTTGCTACGGCGTGCGCACCTGAATCACATCCAATTCATCGAAACAACTGTCAGCCCGCAGAATCAGGCCTCGCGGGGCCTTTTCGCGGCGTTGGCCACTGCATTGCAGGCCTCGATCCAAGAGTTGCCGCTGTTTGATCGTCATCTGTTTGCCGGCCACGGCCATGATGACGAACCGCTGCTGCGTATCGGCCCGTTCCAAGCCAGTCGGGTTTGGGCTCGGGCAGACTGCGCGGCTTAATGATTGGACGTGCGCGGAGGGATGTGCGCCGCCATGGCGTTCATCGGCGCGTCCGACAAAACACGGAGAAACCGCAATGGACTTAAAAATATTTGACCGAATGGAGTCGGAGGTGCGTGGCTACGTTCGGTCGTTCCCGGTGATTTTCAAGCAGGCCAGGGGTTCCGTGCTGATCGATGAAGCCAACAACGAATACATCGATTTTTTCAGCGGCGCCGGAACGCTCAACTACGGCCATAACAATCCGATTCTAAAAAAACGCCTGATCGAGTACTTGAATACCGACGGCCTGGTGCATGGGCTGGACATGGCGACGTGTGCCAAAAAGCATTTTCTCGAGACGATGGAGCGGGTGCTGCTCAAGCCGCGCAACTGGCGATACACGCTGCAATTCACTGGCCCGACGGGCACCAACGCGGTGGAAGCCGCTTTGAAGCTGGCGCGCCAGGTCAAGGGCCGTCAAAACGTCATCTCTTTCACTCACGGATTTCACGGCGTGACTGGCGGCTCGCTGGCCGTCACGGCCAACGCCAAGTTCCGCGGCGCGGCGGGCGTCGGGCTGGCCAACACCACTTTCATGCCGTTCGACGGCTATCTCGGCACCGACGTCAATACCATGGCGTACCTCGAGCGAATGCTGGATGACCCGAGCAGCGGCCTGGATCACCCGGCCGCGGTGATCGTCGAGACGGTCCAGGGCGAAGGTGGCGTGAACGTGGCCAGCAAGCGCTGGCTCAAGGAGCTCGAGCGTTTGTGTCATCAGCACGACATGCTGTTGATCGTCGATGATATTCAGGTCGGCTGCGGACGCACAGGCAACTTCTTCAGCTTCGAAGTCGCCGGCATCAAGCCCGACATTATCACGCTGTCGAAATCGCTGTCCGGTTTTGGCTTGCCGATGTCGCTGGTGCTGATGAAGCCGGAGCTCGATGTGTGGAAGCCGGGCGCGCACAGCGGGACATTCCGCGGCAACAACATGGCATTTGTCACCGCAGCGCAGGCGCTCGACACCTATTGGACGGATAGCTCATTCGCCGACGAAACCGCGCGCAAGGAGCGCCTGGTGCGCGACTGGCTGGAGAACCTGGTCCATAGCTATCCCGGCGCGGGCTTGAGCGTGCGCGGCCGCGGTTTGATTCAAGGCCTGGTAACCCCGGGACGCAACGACATGGCAAACCGGATCGCGCGCGAAGCGTTCCGGCACGGTGTCGTGATCGAGACCTCCGGCGCCAACGACGAGGTTCTCAAGATTTTGCCGGCCTTGACCATCGAGGACGACCTGCTCAAGCGCGGGCTCGAAGTCATCGAGCAAAGTGTGGCGCACGTGCTGGCCGGCGAGGGTGCCGGCGCCCATGTCTTCAAATTCGGAGGGAACAAGCGATGATCGTAAAAAATGTCAATGACGTAATCGGCACCAAAGACGAGATCAAAACCGAAAACTGGCTGAGCCGGCGGGTGCTGCTCAAGCAGGACGGCATGGGGTTTTCCTTCCACGAGACCGTGATATTCCCGGGGACGGAGACGCATATCCACTATCGGAACCACCTTGAGGCGGTCTGGTGCATCGAGGGTGACGGCGAAGTGGAAACCATAGCGGATGGCAAGAAATACGCGCTGGGCCCGGGTGTCGTCTATGCATTGAATGAAAACGACGACCACTGGCTGCGCGGCGGAAAGAAACCCTTGCGGGTGATTTGCGTTTTCAACCCGCCGTTGACGGGAAAGGAAGTGCACGACGCCGACGGCGTGTACCCGATCGAGCAGCCTCAGGCTGCCTTAGATGCAAAGGAGTGCGATATGATTATATCGGTAAGTGATTTATACGCTTCTCGCACGACGGATGGCACTTCTGCCATCATTGCCCGGCAGGATCCGGTCGTCTATGACGGCGGACGATACGCCGATGCGCTGACCAAAGCGCAGTTGGCCAGCTACGAGCGAGACGGCTTCATTCTGCTGGAGAACGTGTTCGACGACGTCGAGGTCGAGGCGCTGCTCGATGAGGTCAGGCGCATGAGCGCCGCGCCGGATATCGTCGCGCGGGACGAGGCGATTACCGAGCCTGGCAGCAATGCGGTGCGCTCGATTTTCCGGGTGCATGAACTCAGCCAGACGCTGGGTCGCCTGGCCCGCGACGCACGCCTGATTGAGGTGGCGCGTCAGATCCTGGGCTCGGAAGTCTACATGCATCAATCGCGTGCGAACATGAAGCCCGGCTTCAAAGGCAAGGAGTTTTACTGGCATTCGGATTTCGAGACGTGGCATACGGAAGATGGCATGCCGGCCATGCGTGCTTTGAGTTGCTCGGTCTTGCTGACGGACAACAACGCCTGCAACGGGCCATTGATGCTGATTCCCGGATCGCAGCAGCAGTTCATCGCCTGCCAGGGACGCACGCCCGAGAATCACTATAAGCAATCGCTCAAGAAGCAGGAGTATGGCGTGCCCGATCCGGTCAGCCTGAATCTGCTGGCGGAGCAGGGCGGCATTCGAGCGGTGACTGCCAAGGCCGGCTCCGTCGTGTTTTTCGACTGCAACACGATGCATGGCTCGAACGGCAACATTTCGCCGTGGCCGCGCGCGAACGTGTTCATGGTCTACAACAGTGTGGAAAACACATTGGAGCCGCCCAAGCACGGTCTCGCACCGCGTCCCGAGTATATTGCCGCGCGCCGGAACTTCGCAGCCTTGGCACCCATCGAGAAAGCCGCCATGGTGGCGTAGACGGTGACCCCGGCCGGCCTGGGGGCCGGTCGCACTTGGCCGGGCCACGTCCTTGCGGGCTGGCCCGGTTTTTTTGTGCGCGAGCGCCACGCATTTGGCCGGCGCCTGGCGGTTATGCCGGGTGAATGACGCCTTTGAGGAATTCCCGCGTACGCTCTTCGCGAGGTTCGGTAAACAATATTTCGGGCGGACCTTCCTCGACGATCGAGCCTTTGTCGAAAAAGCAGACGCGGTCGGAAATCTGCTTGGCGAACTGCATCTCGTGGGTGACCAGCAGCATGGTCAGGTCGTGCTCCTCGGAGAGCCGCTGAATGACGTTGAGCACCTCGCCGACGAGTTCCGGATCGAGCGCCGAGGTCGGCTCGTCGAACAGCATGATGTTTGGTCGCATCGCCAGGGCGCGCGCAATCGCTACGCGCTGCTGCTGCCCGCCGGACAACTGGTTGGGAAACTTATCCGCGTGCTCGGACAATCCCACCAGCTCGAGATATTCGTCGGCGCGCTGGTTGGCCTTTTGCTTCGACAGTTTCAGCACGTGTATCGGCGCCTCGGTGATGTTGCGGCGCACCGTCATATGAGGAAACAGATTGAACTGCTGAAACACCATGCCCATTTCCTTGCGCATGTCGCGCAAATGGCTTTCTCCGGCTGGCATCAGTTGGCCGTTTTTCTCTTCATGCCATAGCGGCTTTCCGACCACATGAATAACGCCATCGTTGATCTTTTCGAGCGTCATCAGGATGCGCAGCACGGTCGACTTGCCGGAACCCGAGGGTCCGATGATAGTGACTTTCTCGCCCTTGCGGACCTCGAAGTCCAGGGCGTCGAGCACGGTTACCGAGCCGAAACGCTTGGTGACCCGTTCGAATTTGATGATGGATTCGTTCATCGCAGGGGCAATCCTCGTTTAGGTAGTCGCTTGTCGAGATAGCGCACGGCGGCCGAGGCAAACAGTGTCAGGATCATGTAGAGGCCGCCCACCATCGAGAGCGGGATCAGATAGTTGAAGGTGCGGTCACCGATGATCTTGGCGACGTTGAGCATCTCGAGTACCGAGACGACCGACAGCACGGGCACATCCTTCATGATCGACACCAGATAGTTCCCCAGCGCCGGAATGATGCGCGGGATAGCCTGCGGCACGATGATCACGCTGAATGTGCGCAGGCCCGAGAGATCGAGTACGCGCGCTGCCTCGGTTTGGCCACGTGGGATCGATTCGATGCCGGCGCGATAGACCTCGGAGGTGTAGGCGCTGTATTGCACGCCGAGCGCGAGGGCGCCGGTCATGAACGCCGGCAGCACGATTCCGTAGTCGGGCAGCACGTAATACAGAAAGAACAGCTGCACCAGCAGCGGTGTGTCGCGCAGGAATTCGGTCAGCAGTTGCGCCGGCCAGGCCACGATGCGCAGGCGCGACGCCTTGAGCGCAGCCAGCATCAGGCCGAGGATCGCCGCGACGACGAAGCCCAGCAGCGAAGCCTCGATGGTGATGAGCATCCCCCTGAGCAGGATGGGCAGGATCGATTCGGCAAATAGCCAATTATTCGCCGTATTCCAATGGAATCCAAACAACATGCTCAGGCCCTCCTTGCGCGCCAGCGGCCGACCGAGCGCTCGAGCAATTTCATCACTGCGGTCAGAATCAGGGCCATGCCGAAATACATGAACAGCAACACGGTATAGACGGTCGTGCTGTCCTGGGTGAAGTTGCGGATCTGCTCGGCGCGAAACGCAAGGTCGCCCAGGCTGATCAGCGAGACCAGGGCGGTGTCCTTGAGGTTTTGCACGGCCAGATTGCCGAAGCTCGGCATCATCTCCGGAATGGCCTGCGGCAACGCAATGCGCCATAGCGTTTGGCGCGCGGTGAAGTCGAGCGCCTTGGCGGCTTCGTGCTGAGCCAGGGGGACGGCTTGAATGGCGCCGCGCACCACCTCGGCGCCATAGGCACCGATATTCAGGCTCAACGCCAGGGTGCCTGCCACCACCGGGGGCAGCCGCAGATCGACGCCGGCGAGCTGGCCGAGCACCGGCAGCGCGAAATACAGCCAGAACAGCTGGACCAGCAGCGAGGTGCCGCGAAAGATCTCGATGATGCCGATCGAGGGGCCCTTGATCGGCCAATGGCGCGAGAGCTTGCCCAAGCCGAACAAAAAGGCGAAAAAGGCGCCCAGCAGCGTCGAATAGACCGTGAGCTGTGCCGTAACCCACGCCCCTTGAAGCAAGGGCGTGGCGTAGCTGATCCAATGCATGGTTCGACGCTTACTTGGTGCACAGCTGTGCCGTGGTCTTGTCAAAGGATGCCTGGGCATCCTTGGCGGTGAAGCCATAGTGCTTCATCAACTGCTGCCAGGCAGGGGTTTTCTTGAACTGAGCCAATTGGGTGTTGACGGCGTTGCGCAGATCCGCGGAATTCTGCGCGAAAGCGAAGCCTCCCCAACTGCGCGCCGGCTGGCCGTGAATGATCGGATCGGTAAAAGGCTTGGCGGCTTGCACCTTGTCGCTCTTGGCCGCCAGCTGATTTACCGTCAGACCCGTCGCCGCGTACGCGCTGGCGCGGCCGGTCGTCACCGTTGAGATGGCATCGGCATTGCTCGAGATCGTCACGATATCGCTGCTGGGCACGCCCAGCGCCTGAAGCATGTCGAGTTGATCGGCGCCCGCCATGATCGCGACTTTCTTGCCCGATTTGGCGAACGCTTCATACGAACCAAGATGATCCGGATTGCCTTTGGCCACCAGCAGGCCCTCGCCGTACGAGCTGTCCGGCTCCGAGAACAGTACCTTTTCGCAGCGCGGCGGCAGGATCGCCATTTCCGCGGCAACCATATCGAAACGATTGGCCTTCAGACCGGGGATCAACGAGCCGAAGCCAGTGACGACCCATTTGATTTTCTTCACACCGAGCTGCTTCATCACCTGCTTGGCAACGTCGGGGCCGATGCCTTTGGCCTGCTCGGACAGGTTCATATAACCGTATGGAATCTCATTGGCGATGGCGATGCGCACATAACCGCGTTGCTGGATTTCCTTGAGCGTGACGGCGCCGGCTTGCTGTGCCAACCCGGCTGCCAAGGCGATGAGTAGCGTCGCGAGGGTTGTTTTGCGGGCCTTTTTCATGAGCATATCCTTTGAGGAAAATTTACCTAAACGACTTCCGCGCTTATTTAATTTGTCTAGCAACGATAGCGGAAATAATTATCCATTATAGAATGATTTCAGTTGAAATTAATAGTGTGACGAATGATCCGGGCGCTGCCGCGCTCTCGGGCGCCGCCGGCAGAGGCCCGAACGCCTGCGCGGCGGCTTCGGCGATTACAATATCGGCATGTCTGCCATTTCCATACTTGCTCTCGATACGTCGACCGAATTTTGCTCGGTAGCCCTGTATCTGAATTCGCTCGGCACCGAACGCGCGATCGTCCGTCATCGCCACACCGGGGCGGTGTCCAGTGCACACATTCTTCCGCTGATCCGGGATGTGCTCGACGAAGGAGGGTTGGCGCTCGGCGCGTGCCATGCGATTGCCTTCGGCGCCGGGCCGGGGTCCTTCACGGGCTTGCGCACGGCCTGCGGCGTGGCGCAGGGACTCGCCTACGGCGCCGGCTTGCCGGTGATTCCGGTCAGCACCTTGTTGGCTTGCGCCGAAATGGCCCGTGCGCAGCACCCGGAGCCCGGCCGGGTCATGGTGGCGCTCGACGCCCGCATGGAGGAGGTCTACTGGGCCGATTACACGTGGGATGGACGATCCCGGGGCTGGGTCGTCAATCATGATGCCGCGCTCGACGCGCCCGAGGGCTTGCCGCAACCGGACGAGCCATTCATGCTGGCCGGCAACGCGGCGGCCATTTTCGGGGATCGCCTGCCGCTGGCGGGACGAGCCCGTGTCGTGTTGCCCGAGGCGTTGCCGCACGCCAGCGCGGTGGCCGCGCTGGCCGCGCGCGATTTTGCGCTGGGCAGGACGCTGCCCGCGCACGAGGCGGCACCGTTCTACATTCGCAACAAGGTCGCGCAGACGGTGGCCGAGCGGCAGGCCGCCGCCGGCCAACGCGCGACATTGGCGCACTTGGCGGAGGGGCGCTGATGGCGGTGCAAGCTCACCGGTTCGCGGCGATGACCGAAGCCGATCTCGACGAGGTCATGGAGATCGAAACGCGCGCCTATCCATTTCCGTGGAAGCGGGTGAATTTCGTCGATTCGCTACGCGCCGAGGATCCCAGCCAGGATGCCTGCTGCCTGCGCGGCGAAGGCGGCGACCTGCTTGGTTACTTTATTTGCATGCCGGTGGTCGACGAGAATCATGTGCTGAACGTATGCGTCGACCCATCGCATCATGGGCAAGGGTGGGGCGTGCGCCTGCTCGACGAGATCGTGCGGCGCACGCGCGCCCAGGGCATGACCGGCGTGCTGCTCGAAGTGCGGCCCTCCAACAACCGCGCACTGACGATCTACGAACGCTACGGATTTCGGCAGATCGGCTGTCGCAGGGGGTATTACCCCTCGTATCACGGCCGGCGCGAGGACGCCATCGTGATGCGCTTGACGCTGGAGGATCGCCGTGCCGTTGCCTAAGCCGATACTGGAAGAGTTTGGTTTGTGGCCGTTGTGGGCGCGTCGCCTCGCGCCCAGCGATGCTCCCCCTGTCGACGAGCCTGCCGACCTGGCGGCGCACGCGCAGGTGCGCGAGGCGCTTGCCGAAAGCAGTCCGGGCGAGGCCGATCAGACGCCCGTCGAGCAACTCGATTGGGATGCGTTGGCCGCACGCGTGGCAGGTTGCCGCGCGTGCTCGTTGTGCGAGCATCGCACCCAGACCGTATTCGGCGTTGGCGACCGCCAGGCCGATTGGCTGCTGGTGGGCGAAGCGCCAGGCCAACAAGAGGACTTGCAGGGCGAGCCGTTTGTCGGCCAGGCCGGCAAGCTGCTCGACAACATTCTTGCCGCGATCCAATTGCAGCGCGGCAAGAATGTCTACATTGCCAACGTGCTGAAATGCCGGCCGCCCAACAACCGCGATCCGGAGCCGGCTGAAGTGCTGCAATGCGAGCCTTACCTGAAGCGACAGGTCGCGCTGCTGCAACCGAAACTGATCGTCGTGATGGGACGCTTTGCCGCGCAAAGCATCCTGAATTCGCAGGCCAGCATCGCCAGCATGCGCGGGAAGATCCATCATTACGAAGGCGTGCCGGTGATCGTGACTTACCATCCGGCCTACTTACTGCGCAATCTGCCTGACAAGTCCAAGGCCTGGGCGGACTGGTGTCTGGCGCGCGCCACTTACGAATCGCTTTGCAACCCGAGCGCTACCGCACTTTGATGCCCCAATTGCGCGAGGCCCCGGTGCGGGACCTCGCGTGGTTACTGTTGTCCTCCGATTTGCTGCGCGCCGACGGCGCCGACGCATTCCCCGCCGAGTTGGGCAACGCCACGCCCAGCGCCGCCGAATTGGCAACCTTGGAGCGCTGGCTGCTCGCGCAGGATCGGCAACCGGCATCGCTGAAGGCGTTTCTCGCCGCCGGCGAAAGCGCCCGGCTCGGGCGATACGCGGAGCGTCTGCTGCAGTTCTACCTGCGTGAGGGTCCCGGTTACGAATTGATGGCCGCCGGCCTGCAAGTGCGCGACCGGCGGCAGGGAGGGCAGACTCTCGGGGAATGCGATTTTCTGATCAGGCATTTGGCCAGCCAGCGAATGCTGCACTGGGAGCTGGCGGTCAAGCTTTACCTTTATGTGCCTCCCGGGGACGTCGGCACGGTCATGGATGGCCTGTCGGCGGTGCAGGCCGAGCAATATCGATGGCT
Source organism: Burkholderiales bacterium (assembly GCA_018971155.1). GTDB lineage: Bacteria > Pseudomonadota > Gammaproteobacteria > Burkholderiales > Burkholderiaceae > Pandoraea. Next base: position 417 of record JAGXBI010000107.1, on the reverse strand, counting down.
CGGACCGAACCTTGCCGACAGTCTCGGCGACAAGCTGCAGCGCCTGCTGCTGCATCAATTGCGCCTGACGACGATGGAGGCGGCGCAATCGATACTGCCGCACGCCGGGCCATGGCAGGCGCAGGCGTATTTGAAGGGCTGGATGTTCCACCCACTCGGCGCCGGCCGCGATGCTGTACCGAGTGTGCCGTTGCCGGCGGTGATCTCGGCCGGGCACGGGCGAGGGTGGTGGGCCACGTTGGCCGACTGGCAACGGGCCACCGACGCGGCGGCCAACGGCTCGGTAGTCGCCGGCTGGAGCGTGCTGCCGCGGGTTCACTGGCTCGCGCCGGCGCGCCTGACAGCCTCAGAGGTCATGGATCGGCCAGCTTTGGCCGCGCGCATCGCCGCGCTCTGGCAAAACGGCCTGCCGCATGA
>JAGXBI010000106.1 GCA_018971155.1 Burkholderiales bacterium | reverse complement strand
TGGCGCCTGCCGCGATGAAGTAGGATGCCGACGACGCATCACCCTCGACGTGAATCGTCCCGGGGCTACGGTACCCGATGCCTTGCGCGATACCCGGCACCCTGAATCGCTGCCACCCATCGCGCTGCACCTGCACACCAAAGCGACTCATCAACCGCAAGGTGATATCGATGTACGGCTTGGAAATCAGTTCTCCGTCGACAAGAATCTCGACACCCTCGCCCGACGCGCTCAGCAGCGGGGCTGCCATCAACAGTGCGGTCAGGAACTGGCTGGATACATCTCCTCGCACCCGGATCGGCACCTGACCGAGTTGCGCATCGGCTGGACGGATATGCAGCGGCGGAAACCCTGGCTGCCCCGTGTAGTCGATGCGAGCGCCAATCTGCCGCAGACCGTCCACCAGGTCGCCGATCGGCCGCTCATGCATGCGTGGCACCCCGGAGACACGATAATCGCCTCGATTGAGCGCGAGGGCCGCCGTCAGCGGTCGTATTGCGGTTCCGGCGTTGCCCATGAAAAGAGTCGCCTGCTTGACCGGAAAATTACCGCCAACGCCATGCACTACCGTGCTGCCGTCACCGGGTTGTTGCCACTGGACGCCCAGCGTGCGCAACGCCTCGAGCATGACGTGAGTGTCGTCCGAGGCCAGCAGGTCGTGCACCACCGTCACGCCCTGACTTAACGCCGCCAAAAGCAGCACGCGATTGGAAATACTTTTCGAGCCGGGCAACTTGATCGTGCCAGAGGCCCTCGAGAACGGACCGAGATCGAGGAAGTTCATCATTTTCCTTGCGGCTTCCCCCAGTCGAGTCGCGCCCGACTGGCGCGCGAGAACAGACGCTGCAGCGAAGCGCCGTCCGCGGCCGCCAGCATACGTCGAATATCTTGCAACATCGCCATGTAACCGTCGATTTCACCCAGCAGGGCCGCCCCGTTGGCGAGACAGATATCACGCCACATTTCAGGATTCGATGCCGCAATTCGTGTGAAATCGCGGAATCCAGCTCCCGCGTTGTCCAGTTTCAGATCTGCGTACGAACTGTCCAGGATTTGCGCGACCAGCGCGTACGAGAGGATGTGCGGCAGGTGGCTGACCGCCGCGAACACGGCATCGTGCTGCCCGGGCGTCATGTGCTTGACCAGCGCACCGGCACAGCGCCACATCTGCTCGATACGGGCGACGTCGGCCACACGATTTTCCGGCAACGGGCATACGATCGCCCGCTTGCCGCGATACAAATCGGCCCGAGCCGCATCGACACCGCTCAATTCCCCGCCGGCAATCGGATGCGCCGGCACGAAACGCCAGGCATCGGCGCCGAGCGCAGCGTGCGCTGCAACGACCGCATCCCCCTTGGTGCTGCCGGCGTCGGTAACGATCGTGTCGCCACGCAGGTACGGCGCCATGGCGGCCAACAGGGCCGGCGTCTGGGCCACAGGGGCGGCCAACACGACGATATCCGCGCCTGCCAGGGCCGACTCGATCGACTCGGCGATATCGTCGATGACGCCGAGCGCCAGTGCGTGCTGCAAGCTGCTGCGACTGCGTCCGATACCGACAATTTGCCCGACGGCGCCTGCCTCCCTGAGCGCCAGCGCAAGCGACCCGCCAATCAAGCCGACGCCAGCGATGACAAGTTTTTGAATGGACATGAGAAAAGGGGACGTCAAGCGGCTCAACGAGCCTGAGGATATGAGCCGAGCACTTTACAATACGCGGCGCGCTCCTCGAGTTCGACCAGGGCACCGGCGATTTTCGGGTCGGCGCGATGACCTTCGATATCGACGTAGAAATAATATTCCCAGGCACCGCTCTTGGCCGGACGGGATTCGAAGCGGGTCATTGACACACCGTGCCGCGCCAGCGGTTCGAGCAGGCCAAACACGGCGCCCGCACGGTTGGCCACGGAGAGAATCAGCGAGGTTTGATCATGCCCGCTCGGCGCCGTGTCGAGCGTGCCGATCACGACGAAGCGGGTTCTGTTGTGCGGATCATCCTGAATATGCGCTTGCGCGACCTGCAAACCATATTGCACCGCCGCCGCGTCTCCCGCGATGGCCGCCACGGTCGCATCGCCGCTGGCCAGCCGTGCCCCTTCGGCGTTGCTCGATACCGCACGCCGCTCCAGTTGCGGCGCGTTGGCACTCAACCAGTGCTGGCATTGCGCCAACGCCTGAGGGTGGGCGCAGACGGTTGTCACGCCCGCCAATTTGCCGCTGAGCGTCAGCAGGTTATGATGAATCGGCAGCGCCACTTCGCCGCTGATCGTCAGCGGCGACTGGAGCAGCAAATCGAGCGTGCGCGAGACCGCGCCCTCGGTGGAATTCTCGACCGGCACGACGCCGAAATCGGCGGCTCCGGCTTCAACTGCGCGGAAGACCTCGTCGATCGACGCGCACGGCTGCTCCTGAACACTGCGCCCGAAGTAACTGAAAGCAGCCTGCTCGCTGTAGGTTCCGGACGGCCCAAGATAAGCGACCGCCAGCGGCTTTTCGAGCGCGCGGCTAGCCGACATGATTTCGCGCCAGATGGCCGACAGGCTGTCATTGCCCAAGGGCCCACCGTTTGCGTCCTGCAGGCGCGCGATCACTTGCAATTCGCGCTCGGGCCGGAAAACCGGAGCACCCAGGCGTTTCTTGACTTCACCGACCTCGAGCGCCACGGCCGCGCGCTGATTCAGCAATCGGAGCAACTGTTCGTCGATCGCGTCGATTTTCGCGCGCAGCGGCGCAAGTAATGCGGAGAGTTCGTCTGCCATCAATCTATCTTTGTTCAGCGAATGTGATGGGTGCCACGCCCGGAAACGAGTCCATGGGCGAAGCGCACTGGTGTCAGCCGTGGCTGCGTTCAAATTCCTTCAGATAATCGACCAGTGCCTGCACGCCCTCGAGCGGCATCGCATTGTAGATCGACGCCCGCATGCCGCCCACGAGCTTATGCCCCTTGAGTTGCAGCAGGCCACGCTCGCGCGCGCCGCTCAGGAACAACTCGTTCATCTGCTCGTCGGGCAGAAAAAACGGTATGTTCATGCGCGACCTGCAGGCCGCGGCAACCTGGGTCCGATAGAAATCGCTCTCATCCAGGCATTGATAGAGCATCTCGGCCTTTGCCTTGTTGCGCCGCTCCATGGCAGCCAGGCCACCTTGCCGCTTGATCCACTGGAACACCAGTCCGGCAATGTAGATCGCATAGGTCGGCGGCGTGTTATACATGGAATGGGCTTCGGCAACGGTTTTCCAGTCGAAGGCTGACGGACAAACCGACAATGCTCGCCCCAACAATGCTTCGCGCACGATCACCAGCGTCAGTCCAGCCGGCCCGATGTTCTTCTGCGCACCGCCATACATCACGTCGAATTTCGACACGTCCATCGGCCGGGAGAGAATATGCGACGATACGTCGGCCACCAGCGGCGTATCGGTCAACCCGGACGACTTCAAATCCGGAATCCAGAAATATTCGACGCCGTGAATCGTTTCGTTAGTGCAGATATGCACATACGCCGGATCCTTGGACAAACGCCAAGTGTCCTGTGGCGGAATCGCGTTGAATCCGTCCGCCTCGCTGCTCGCGGCAATATTCACCGAACAATACTTGCGCGCTTCCTTTTGGGACTTGATCGACCATGCGCCGGTGACGACGTAATCGGCTTCGTGCTTGTTGCCCAGCAGATTCATCGGCACTATGGCGTTCTCGGCCAGCGCGCCACCTTGCATGAACAGGATTCGGTAGTCGCGCGGCACCGCCAGCAATTCACGCAGATCAGCCTCTGCCTGCTCGATGATCGATGTGAACTCCTTGCCGCGATGGCTCATTTCCATCACGCTCATGCCCGAGCCATGCCAGTCGAGCATTTCCGCGGCGGCCTGCGCCAGCACTTCGGGAGGCAGTGCCGCAGGCCCAGCCGAAAAATTATAGGGGCGTGTCATTGCTGTTCAAGGGAAAAGTCGAAACGCAAAAGGATGCGCGGCATCCAATCCGCGTCGCCTCTTGCGTTTCAACTCTGGTCGGGGGCGCACCGGGCGCCGCCAAAAGAACAATGGCCGCCAGCAGTCACCCGCGAACGGCCATTATCGGTCAAACAGAAAAGAAAATCACTTCGCCGGCTTGACGGCTGCAACTTCCTTTTCAGCCAGGGTACGCGTCGCCTGGATGGATTGTGGCATGTATTTGCGCATCAGACCGCCAACCACGTCCTGGCCGACCTGATCCTGCACCTTGATGTACTTCTGTCCGGTGGGGCTCTTGTAGAACTTGGTCAAGTCCTTGATTTCGTCGGTCGTATAGTACTTGGCGTAAGCGTCATATTGCGCCTGGATCGCGTCGTTCTTGAAGTTGTCGGTGGTGAATACCTTGCCAGCCTGACCAACCAATTTCGGAATCGCTTCTTTTTGCAAAGTCGGAACAGCGGCCCGCTTTTGCGCTTCCGTCAACGATTTGTTCTGCACCAGCGCCTGCTCGAGAATCGCCGGCACCATTTGCTTCGATTGTTCCTGAGCGCCTTCGCCGATCGCCTGAACCAGCTTGTCGGCGTCGATCGCATTGAGCAGGTCCTTGATCGCGGCACGCTCGCCGGGATCGATCGAGGTACTTTGCTGCGCCATTGCCATCGCAGGCACAACCAGCAACAACCACATCCACTTCTTGACGTTAATGAATCGCATTATTTTGGTAACTCCATTACATAATTCGCAGGCAAATCGCCTGACATGTTGAGATGCGCTCTCGTTCGAGATTTCGCTTGCCAGTACAATCGACCGTTACGATTTGAGGTCGGCTTCATCCACCTCGCCATCGGTCTCGGCGATCGGCTGCAGTCCCGATAGCTTGGTGCCCTCGTCCAGACTGATCAGCGTCACACCTTGGGTGGCGCGCCCCATTTCCCGGATTTCAGCCACCCGGGTCCGGATCAGCACGCCGCCAGTCGTGATCAACATGATCTCGTCGTCGGCCTCGACCAGTGTAGCAGCTACCACCTTGCCGTTTCGCTCGCTGGTCTGGATAGCAATCATACCCTTTGTGCCACGGCCGTGGCGCGTATATTCAACAATCGAAGTGCGCTTTCCATAACCGTTTTCGGTGGCGGTCAGCACCGACTGCTGCTCGTTCTCCGCCACCAGCAGTGCAATGACCTGCTGGCCATCCTCCAGCTGCATGCCGCGCACGCCGCGCGCCTCCCGTCCCATCGGGCGCACGTCGTTTTCGTCGAAGCGCACCGCCTTTCCGGCGTCGGAGAACAACATGACGTCGTGAGCCCCGTCCGTGATCGCAGCGCCAATCAGGATATCGCCACCGTCGAGATTGACGGCGATGATACCGCGCTTCATCGGCCGACTGAAAGCCTCGAGCGGCGTTTTCTTGACCGTGCCCAGGCTGGTCGCCATGAAGACGTAGCGATCATCCGAGAATTCCTTGACCGGCAGCACCACGTTGATCTTCTCGCCATCCATCAGCGGGAACATGTTGACGATTGGCTTGCCGCGCGAGTTGCGCGAGCCCTGAGGCACCTCGTACACCTTCAGCCAGTAGACGCGTCCGCGATTGGAGAAGCAAAGTATCGTATCGTGCGTATTGGCGATGAACAACGTGTCGATCCAGTCGTCTTCCTTGGTCGCCGTTGCCTGCTTGCCTCGCCCACCGCGCTTTTGCGCCCGGTATTCCGACAGCGGCTGAGACTTGATGTATCCGGCATGGGACAGCGTCACGACCATATCCTGCGGCGTGATCAGATCTTCCGTGAAGAGTTCGGTTGCATTCAGTTCGATCCGCGAGCGGCGCGCATCGCCGAACTCGGCTCGCGCAGCGCTCAGCTCCTGCGCAATGATCGAGGTGATACGCTCCGGCGACGCAAGAATATCGAGCAAGTCGGCGATCTGCGCCATGACTTCCTTGTATTCCGCGACGATCTTGTCCTGCTCGAGCCCGGTCAGGCGCTGCAACCGCATTTGCAGAATTTCCTGCGCTTGCGTGTCCGACAGGCGGTACAGTCCGTCGCTCTGCATCCCGACCAGCGGATCGAGGCCATCTGGCCGGAATGCGGCCAACCCGCCCGCCGTGTCGGCCTGGGCGCGACCGAGCATCTCGCGAACCACTGCGGAATCCCAGGCACGCGCCATCAACTCCTGCTTCGCAACGGGCGGCGTCGGCGCGGCCTTGATGATCGCAATGAAATCATCGATATTGGCAAGTGCCACGGCCAGGCCTTCGAGCACGTGACCACGCTCGCGCGCCTTGCGCAACTCGAAAATGGTGCGACGCGTGATGACTTCGCGGCGATGCGACAGGAAATGCACCAGCATTTCACGCAGATTCAGCAGCTTCGGCTGGCCATCGACCAGCGCCACCATGTTCATGCCGAAGGTGTCCTGAAGCTGGGTGTTCTTATATAGGTTGTTGAGGACAACCTCCGGCACTTCGCCACGCTTGAGCTCGATCACGACGCGCATGCCGCTCTTGTCGGATTCGTCGCGGATATCGGAGATGCCCTCCAGCCGTTTCTCATTGACCAGCTCGGCAATGCGCTCGAGCAACGAGCGCTTGTTTACCTGATAAGGCAGTTCGTCGACGATGATCGCCGTGCGCTGCCCTCTGTCGATGTCCTCGAAATGCGTCGTGGCGCGCATCACCACACGGCCACGGCCGGTGCGATATCCGTCGCGCACGCCGGCAATGCCGTAGATGACGCCGGCGGTCGGGAAGTCCGGCGCCGGAATGATCTCGATCAACTCGTCGACGGTCGCCTCCGGGTGCTTGAGCACGTGCAGGCAGGCGTCGACCACCTCGTTGAAATTGTGCGGCGGAATATTGGTGGCCATCCCGACGGCGATCCCGGACGATCCGTTGATCAGCAGGTTGGGAATCCTGGCGGGCAGGATGAGCGGCTCCTTCTCGCTGCCGTCGTAATTGGGACCGAAATCGACGGTTTCCTTGTCGATGTCCGCCAGCAACTCGTGGCCGATCTTCGCCATGCGGATCTCGGTATAACGCATCGCCGCCGCGTTATCGCCGTCGACCGAACCGAAATTGCCCTGACCGTCCACCAGCATGTAGCGCAGCGAGAAATCCTGCGCCATCCGAACGATCGTGTCGTACACCGCCGAATCGCCATGCGGGTGGTATTTACCTATGACGTCACCGACGATACGCGCGGACTTCTTGTACGCCCGATTCCAGTCGTTGTTCAGTTCGTGCATCGCAAACAAAACGCGCCGATGCACCGGTTTGAGACCATCTCGGACGTCCGGCAGGGCTCGCCCCACGATCACGCTCATGGCGTAATCGAGATACGAGCGGCGCATCTCTTCTTCCAGCGATATCGGGAGCGTTTCTTTGGCGAACTGATCCATTATTGGTTTCTATCAAGCGTTTATCGCGATAGGAAGCTGCGCGCGATATTATCCAAACATTCTAACATGCGCGACCATCCGCTCCGGATTCGCCGCAGTGCTTATCGGGAAGCTCTCACGGACCGAAAAACGAAATCCGCAAAGTTAGGAGTCGCCCTATTGAAAATACCAACATCGAACTGTTGCTCTCAAACCACAATCCCGCGCAGAAGGTTTGGCAACCGGGGTTTTTTTTAGCGTCGGAGAAAAGCTCTATGGCAAAATGCCGGTGCATAAGTTAGACATTACTCGAAGTGTACGTAGCGGCTCGCGCCGGTTCGGCGATGCTATACTTCGAGCGATGTAAGACTTGTTCCGTCGTCTAGGCTCGCAGTAAACCTGCGGTAATCTCATTTCGAGAGGAGAAATATGAATAAATTCGCAAAGCTCGCGATTGTTGCAGCTACCGCAGTGATGGCTGCATCCGCAATGGCTGAAAGCTACGTGCAGACCGCCCCTGGTCCGATCGCGGCTTCGAAGCAAGCCGTCAACAGCAACTGGGTCAACGGTAGCGGTCAGTGGGTATGGAAGAACGGTTCTGACGAACTGTGCTGGCGCGATGCTTTCTGGACTCCGGCGACTGCCAACGCGAAATGCGACGGCTCGATCATTGCACAAGCCCCGGCCCCGGCACCTGCACCGGCCCCGGCCGTTGCTCCGGTCAGCCAAAAGGTCACCTTCCAGGCCGACGCGCTGTTCGACTTCGACAAGGCTGTCCTGAAACCCGAAGGCAAAGAAAAGCTGACCAACCTGGCCGCTCAGATCAAGGACGTGAACCTTGAAGTCGTGGTTGCCACCGGCTACACCGACCGCATCGGTTCCGATCGTTACAACGATCGCCTGTCCGTGCGTCGCGCCGAAGCCGTCAAGGCATTCCTGGTCAGCCAAGGCATCGAAGCCAACCGCATCTACACGGAAGGCAAGGGCAAGCGTGATCCGGTCAAGACCGATTGCCACCAACGTAACCGCAAGGCTCTGATCGCCTGCCTGGCACCGAACCGCCGCGTGCAAGTCGAAGTGGTCGGCACCAAGAAGTAAGCAGCCTGACTTCGAGAAGCCCTGCTCAGGCAGGGCTTTTTTTTTGCCATGAGCAAGAACCGTTCGCTATACTGGCCCCGATGGGCCTTGCCGGACAAGGACTGCCCGCCATCGCCTCGCCTGCCTGCCTGTTGAAAAAGACCGCATGAACGCCGATCCCCAAGAATTGCAGAAATTCAGCGAACTGGCCCACCGTTGGTGGGATCCGCATAGCGAATTCAAGCCCCTTCACCAAATCAACCCGCTGCGGCTCGACTGGATCGAGCAGCATGTCTCGCTGGCCGGCAAGCAAGTCCTCGACGTCGGCTGCGGTGGCGGCATCCTGACCGAGTCGATGACGCGCCAAGGCGCTCACGTCAAAGGCATCGACCTCTCGAAAAAAGCGCTCGGCGTGGCCGATCTGCACAGCCTCGAAAGTGGCCTGACCGTCACGTACGAGGAAATCGCCGCCGAAGCGCTGGCGGCTCGCGAGGCGGGTCACTACGACGTGGTGACCTGCATGGAAATGCTTGAACACGTGCCGGATCCCGCCGCCGTGGTCGCCGCCTGCGCGACACTGGTCAAGCCCGGCGGTCACGTGTTCTTTTCCACGCTGAACCGAAATTTGAAATCGTATCTGTTCGCCGTCATCGGCGCCGAGTACGTGCTACGCCTATTGCCGCGCGGCACTCACGACTACGCCAAATTCATCCGCCCCGCCGAGTTGGCGGGCTTTGCGCGCAGCAGTGGGTTGCAGTTGATCGACATCAAGGGCCTGACCTACAACCCGTTCACGCAACGCTACGCGATCAACGACGATACCGATGTCAATTATCTGATTGCCTGTACGCGAGATGTCTAAATTGCCTCACCCCATCCGCGCGGTACTGTTCGACCTCGACGGCACGCTGGCCGACACCGCGCCGGATCTGGTCGCGGCCATCAACAGGATGCGCCTCGCGCGCGCCATGCCGGCGCTGCCTTACGAACCCTTGCGCCTGCTGGCGTCACACGGCGCCCGCGGGCTCGTCGGCGCAGCCTTCGACCGACGACCGGGCGACGACGAATACGAGCCCTTGAAGCAGGAATTCCTGGCCAACTATGCCGACGCCCTGTGCGTCGAGACCCGCCTGTTCGATGGCATTCCAGCCGTGCTCGAGGCGCTCGGGCAACGAGGCATGCCATGGGGTATCGTCACCAATAAGATCACGTGGCTGACGACTCCCCTGGTGCGTCAGCTCGGCCTGAGCGAAAAGGCGGCCTGCGTGGTTTGCGGCGACACGACGCCCCACAGCAAGCCTCACCCCGCTCCGCTGCTGTTCGCCGCCGAAAGGATTGGCATCGCGCCACAGCATATCGCCTACGTAGGCGACGACTTGCGCGACGTCCAGGCAGGCAAGGCAGCAGGCATGCCTACCGTCGCGGCGGCCTACGGCTACTGCGGCGATGGCCTGGCGCCCGCCGAGTGGCAAGCCGACGCATTGGTGGATGCGGCCGTAAACCTGATGGACCTGCTCGAGACGGCAAGCGTGTCGGCCTGATAGTTTCCCAGTCTTCCTTGCTGAGATCGCGCAACAAACCCGCAAAAGGAAAACCATGGCTGATCCGGCGCACCATCCAACCCGCTCGAAGATAGCTCTGCAGCGCATACAGGAAGTCGGCCGCTCGCCACGCACCCGCAAAGGCGGTCTGATAGCCCTGGTCGTGGTGCTCGCATTCGGCCTGATCGCATACCTCAGTGTTCCGCCACTCATGCATCGGGTCGTCGCGCAAAAGCTCGGTCAGTGGCTCGAGCGCCCAGTCTCTTTCGGCGAGGTCAGCGTCAACCCCTACACGCTGCGCCTGGATGTCCACAA
>JAGXBI010000105.1 GCA_018971155.1 Burkholderiales bacterium | reverse complement strand
TGCTCGATCGAGAAGCGCCAGTTGTGATTGGTCATTGCCACTTCGTCGCCGTCGATCGGCGTGGCGATCGCCACTGCCGCATGCGCGAGCCGCGCGCCATCGAGCGCGTCGGCAGCGTCTCGCAGATATGCCTGGATCACCTCCGCCAGCCCCGCATAATCGGCACACGGATAGACCTTGATATGACGCCATTGCCCCGGCTCGAATTCGAGGGCAAAGCGCGCGTTCGTGCCGCCTACGTCGGCCAGCAAACGGGGGGCGGGCGCGCGCCCCCCGGCACGTTCATGCTTCGGCACACCAATAGACATCCAGTGTCACTCCTTGATCGCGGCTCAAACGGGAAATCGCGTTATCCTGCTCGAGCTCGGCCGCGGCGCACAGCACGTCGCGCTTGGCTTCGCCCTGAATCAATAGAAACAGCCGGCCGCACTCGCGCAGCGCGGCGAGCGACCAGCTCACGCGCGCATGGGGCGCCCCGGCTGGTTCCATGAATACGAAGCGCGCCTCGGTATGGCGCGCCTGCGGCCATTGCGGCGCGTCGGCGAACAGCGACGCGGTGTGTCCGTCGAGTCCCATGCCGAGCACGCACACGTCGGGTTGCCGGTAAGGGAAATGGTCGTTGAGCTGCTGCACCTGCTCGACCGCGGATCGGCTCGTGTCCACCAGCGGCAGCCAGCTCGCGGCCTCGGCGCCTGCCTGCCGAAGGCACTCGCGCAGCAAGCGCGCGTTGCTGTCGGGATCGCTGTCGGGCACCCAGCGGTCGTCGGCCAGCGTCAGGTCGATGCGCTCCCAGGGCAGGCGAGCGTGCGCGAGCCGGGGCAGCAACGCCCGCGGGCTGCTGCCGCCCGATAGCGCCAGCAGCGCGCGCGGCTGGTGCTCCAGCACGTCGTGCAGCGCACGGACGAGCGCCGCGCACAAGGCCTCGGCCTGAGACTCGATCGAGTCGAAATTTCGCCAGATCAACATGATTTCAGTTTTCCTCCTCCAGCCAGCACGTGCCGTGCTGCGCCAACAGCGCGCTCGACGCCGCCGGCCCCCACGTCCCGGCCGAATACAGTTTGGGCATGCGCGCACTGTCGGCCCAACCGGTCATGATCGGTTCGACCCAACGCCACGCCTGCTCCTGCTCGTCGCGTCGCACGAATAGCGCCAGACGACCGTGAATCACGTCGAGCAGCAGTCGCTCGTAAGCGTCCATGCTGCCGGCCTTGAAAAACTGGTCGAAAGCCAGGTCCAGATGGACACTTTGCAATTGCATCCCCTCGCCGGGCTGCTTGGCCAGACAATACAGCCGCATCGATTCGTTCGGCTGGAGTCGAATCACCAGCCGGTTGGCGCCGGCGCGCAGCGACGCTTCGCCCATCAGCGCATATGGCACCGGCCGGAAATTGATCACAATCTCGGCCACGCGCTCGGCCAGACGTTTGCCGGTACGCAGAAAAAACGGCACGCCGGCCCAGCGCCAGTTGTTGATTTCCGCCTTGAGCGCCACGAACGTTTCAGTGCGGCTCTCGGCGGCCACGCCGGGCTCACGCGTATAGGCCGGCACCGATGCCCCGCCGCTCAGCCCGCTCTGATATTGGCCGCGCACCACCAGCTGGTTGACCTCGTCGACGGCAATCGGCTTGAGGGCGCGCAATACGCGCAGCTTCTCGTCGCGCACCGGATCGGCTGCCATCGAGTGCGGCGGCTCCATGGCGACGATCGCCAATAGTTGCAGCAAGTGGTTTTGCACCATGTCGCGCAATGCGCCGGTCTGGTCGTAGAAATCTCCCCGCCCCTCGACACCCAGCTCCTCGGCGATCGTGATCTGGATATTCTCGATCCACTCGCGGCGCCATAACGGCTCGAACAGCGCATTGCCGAAACGCAGCGCTTGCAGATTCTGCACCGCCTCCTTGCCAAGGTAATGATCGATCCGGTAGATCTGCTGTTCGCTGAAGATCTCCCCGACCGTATCGTTGATTTCTCGCGATGACCGCAAGTCATGGCCAAGCGGCTTTTCCAGCACGATCCGCCCGCCATCGTGCAGCCCCGCCGCAGCCAGGCCCTTGCAGACCGGCTCGAACAGCGCGGGGCCGGTCGCCAGGTAAAACACCCGGGCGTCGGGCTTGCCTTCGAGCGCGTCGCGCAGTTGCGCGAAATCGTCCTGCCGGGTCAGATCGAGGGCCACATACGCAATACGGTCCAGGAACCGCTCCCAGTCGCCCTCGTCGATCCGTTCCATGTCGAGATGGGGCCGCACCTGTTCCCGCGCCCATGCGTGGTAGCCAGCCGAGTCCATCGACTTGCGGGCGACCGCGACGATGTGCCCGTCGTCGCACAATTGGCCGGAGCGATGGGCGCGATACAGGGCAGGCAGCACTTTGCGCAGCGACAAATCGCCAGTGGCGCCGAATAGCACGAAAGTGAACGAGGGGGTCGTATTCGTCGAAGCCATGGGGAGCGGGCCTATGTAGTTAAAAGAGAACATTTTTGACACTAAAGTGTAGTTTAACTACACTCAAACACAAGTCCCAAGGCGAAATCCGGTCAATCATGGCAATCCACCCTACCCTCGAAGCGGTTACCCAGCGCCTTCGCACGCGCAGCAGGGACACGCGCCTGGCCTATCTGGCAGGCATCGATCTCGCGCGGCGCACACAGCCGGGCCGTGCCGCCCTCGGATGTGCGAACCTGGCCCATGCGATGGCGGCCGCGCCTGCCGACGACCGCCTCAAGCTGCGCGCCGAGCACAACCCCAATCTCGCGATCGTCTCGGCCTATAACGACATGCTGTCCGCGCATCAGCCGTTCGCGACTTTTCCCGACATCATCAAGGCCGCCGCGCGTGCCCATGGCGCGAGCGCGCAGGTCGCCGGCGGCGTGCCGGCAATGTGCGACGGCATTACGCAGGGATACGCCGGCATGGAGCTGTCGCTGTTCTCGCGCGACATCATCGCGCTGGCGACCCTCGTCGCGCTGTCGCATCAGGTATTCGACGCGGGTATCTTCCTCGGCGTATGCGACAAGATCGTGCCGGGCCTGGTGATGGGTGCGCTCGGCTTCGGCCATATGCCCGCGGTATTCGCCCCGGCCGGTCCGATGCCCTCCGGCCTGCCCAACGATGAGAAGTCGCTGATCCGCCAGCAATACGCCGCCGGCGAGGTCAGTCGAGAAAAGCTGCTGGATGCCGAATTGTCCGCCTATCACGGCGCCGGCACCTGCACCTTCTACGGCACGGCCAACAGCAATCAAATGCTGATGGAATTCATGGGACTGCACTTGCCGGGCGCGTCGTTCGTCAATCCCGGCACGCCCCTGCGCCATGCGCTCACGCAAGCCGCCACGGCGCGCGCGGTAGCGTTGGCGCGCGACGGCGCAGCCCTGGCGGCGATGCTCGACGAGCGTGCCATCATCAACGGGGTAGTCGGCCTGCTGGCCACAGGCGGCTCGACCAATCACACGCTGCACCTGGTGGCAATGGCGCGCGCCGCGGGCCTGCTGCTCACCTGGCAGGATATCGCCGAGCTGTCCGAGGCGGTGCCGCTGCTCGCGCGCATCTATCCGAACGGATCGGCCGACGTGAACCAGTTCCAGGCGGCCGGCGGCCTGAACTTCGTGATTCGCGAGTTGCTCGCGGGCGGCTTGCTGCACGCCGACGTCGGCACTGTGATGGGCGCGGGCCTGGACGCATATACGCAGGAGGCCGGCCTGCAAGGCGACGCACTATGCTGGCGGCCCGCGCCGCAGGCCAGCCTCGACGAATCGATCGTGCGCCCGCTGAGCAATCCGTTCGCATCGGAGGGCGGGCTGCGCGTGCTGCGCGGCAACCTCGGGCAGGCCGTCGTCAAATCCTCGGCGCTCAAGCCCGAGCAGCATCGCGTGCGCGCACCGGCACGCGTGTTCGCCTCGCAGGAGGACGCTCAGGCCGCTTTCAAGGCCGGCGAGCTGGCGCGCGACGTGGTGGTGGTCGTGCGCTTCCAGGGACCACAGGCCAACGGCATGCCCGAGTTGCACAAACTCATGCCGATGCTTGGTCTGTTGCAGGACCAGGGATATCGCGTGGCACTGGTGACCGACGGACGCATGTCGGGCGCTTCGGGCAAGGTCCCGGCGGCGATTCACGTGTCGCCGGAGGCGATCGCCGGCGGGCCCCTGTCGCGCGTGCGCGACGGCGACATGATCGAGCTCGACGCGACGACCCACCGTTTGAATTGCGAAGTCAGCGACGAGGATATGGCGCGCCGCGAGGTCACGCCGCCGCCTGAGCGGGCGCTTGACCCATGGCGCAACATGCTCGGGTTGTTTCGGCACCACGTGGGCGCGGCACCGCTCGGCGCGTCGGTGCTGTTCGGCGACGCCGACGCGTCATGAAGCGCCGGCGAGCTTCAGGCGCTCGGTCCGGCACGGCGCCGGCGGCAATTGGCCGATGCGGATTGCCGTATCCAGTGTGTCCTGCGCCATGCGCCGGTAAGTGGTCCATTTGCCGCCGGTGACGGTGATCATGCCGTCGCGCTCGACCCGGATCAGATGCTCGCGCGAGAGCTCGGCGGTCGAAGAGGAGTCGGCCCTGACCAGCGGGCGCAAACCGGTGAAATGAGCAAGAATGTCGCCCCGTCCGGGCGGGCGGCTCAGATACTGACCCGCCGTCTGCAGCAGGAAATCGATCTCCTCGTCGCGCGGTTGCGGCTCGAACGGCGTATCCTCGCGCGGCACGTCGGTGGTGCCGATCAGCGTCTTGCCGTTCCACGGCAGCACGAACAGCACCCGCCCGTCAGCGGTATTCGGAATCAGCAGCGCATGTCCGCCCGGCCAGAACGACGCATCGAGCAGCAGATGCGTGCCCTGGCTGGGCGAGACCAGTGCCTCGGCACCCGGGTCGGCCAGCCGGCGGATCGTGTCGACCCACACGCCGGTCGCGTTGATCACGCACTTGCCGCTGAGCGTGTAGCGCTCGCCGGTGTCCTCGGCGCGCACCTCGATGCCCTGTGCGCGGCCGTCGGGCCGCAGCGGCACGGCAGTCACGCTCATGTGTTCGAGCGCCACGCCGCCCAGCTCGTGCAGGGTATTGGCCAGCGCGCGCGCCAGGCGTAAATCGTCGAATTGGCCGTCGTAGTACAGTACCCCGCCGCGCAGACCCTCGGCCTTGAGCGACGGCACGCGCGCGAGCGTGGCGCGACGCGACAGCCAGCGGGCCGGCGCCAGGCGCCGGCGGCCCGCCAGCGCATCGTAGATTTTCATGCCGGCCCAGTAAAATGGTCGCTCGAACCATCGGTAGCAGGGAATCACGAACGGCAGCGCGTGGCAGATGTCCGGTGCGATATGCAGCAGCGTGGCGCGCTCGTGCAGCGCCTCGCGCACTAATTTGATATTGCCCTGCGCCAGATACCGTACGCCGCCGTGCACCAGCTTGCTCGAGCGCGACGAGGTGCCACTGCCGATCGTGCGCGCCTCGACCAGCACCGTCGAGAAGCCGCGCGAAGCGGCATCGACCGCGCAGCCCAGACCGGTCGCGCCGCCGCCGATGACGATCACATCCCATTGGCGGTCGATGCGCAGGCGCGCCAGACCGGCGGCCCGAGCCGCCTCGTGAGGCAGAGGTACGCCGCGCGGCTGAGCGGGCGCGTCCGGGAGTTCGGGGGATACATCCAGTTTCATGGTACGCGGGATTCCTTCGGCAAGTTGGGTGCCAGGCAGTGGCGCCCATTGTAATCGCGCCACCGGGCAGATGCGCCGCGGCGCGGCCGTAACAGCCCGGAAATCGGCCGCCCGGCGCAGAACTCACGGGGCATGTGATAGTCTCAATGCCCGTTGCCGTCTAGCCTTTGTCGATGGAAGCCTTCAATCACATCTCGTTTCTCTGGCTCAATGCCCCGGCCGATACGCCCGCCTGGCAACTCGCCGCCGCCGCAGTGCTGGCCAACGGCCTGATCTATCTGGTGCCGCTGTGGCTTACGGGGCTCTGGCTGGTAGGTGGCGGCGCGCGCCGCGCCGCGGTGCTGGCAGCGGTCGCGGCGGCCGTGGCGCTGCTCATCAACGCCGGCATCGGCCAGGCATTTTTCCATCCACGGCCGTTCATGGTGCATTTTGGCACCAACTTCCTGCCCCATGCGCCGGACAGCTCGCTGCCGAGCGATCACACCACCATCATGTTCGTTACCGCGCTGATGCTGCTGCGCGCGGCCGAACCGCTGCCGCGCCGCAGCGGTCGGGCGCTGCTGCTGTTGACGCTCCCGACCGCGTGGGCACGCATTTTTCTCGGCGTGCACTGGCCGCTCGATATCGTTGCCGCGCTGATCGTCTCCGGCGTCGCCTGCCTGCTGATCTGCAGTGCGCCGGGGCGTCGCCTGTGCGGCGCACTGCAGATCGGACTGGAAACGATCTACCGCGCCGTGCTGGCGCGCCCGATCGCACGCGGCTGGCTCAGACCCTGAAAGGCCGCTCGCCCAGGCGGCAGTCGCATCCGTTAGAATTACTCCAGATCCGCAGCGCGCGCCCGTTGCCGCGCTGCCCGCTGACCATCGGGCAACCGCAGTCCGGCTGGCCGATCGACTTTGTCCTCAGGTGAATTCCATGTCTTGCAATCAAGCGTTGTTCGAGCGAGCCCAACAAACCATCCCCGGCGGCGTCAACTCTCCTGTCCGGGCTTTTCGCTCGGTTGGCGGCACGCCTCGTTTCATAGCGCGCGCCGAGGGGCCCTATATGTGGGATGCCGAAGGAACGCGTTACATCGATTACATCGGCTCGTGGGGGCCGATGATCGTCGGCCACCTGCATCCGGACGTCGTGCGCGCGGTCGAAGCCGCGCTGCATCAGGGTTTCAGTTTCGGCGCACCGACCGAGGCCGAAGTGCTGATGGCCGAGACGTTGTGCCGGCTGGTGCCCTCCATCGAGCAGGTGCGGCTGGTGTCGAGCGGCACGGAGGCGACCATGAGCGCGCTGCGCCTGGCACGCGGCTTTACCGGTCGCAACAAGATCGTCAAATTCGAAGGCTGCTATCACGGTCATGCCGACAGCCTGCTGGTCAAGGCCGGCTCCGGCCTGCTGACCTTCGCGAATTCGACCAAGAACGCGCCGTCGTCGGCCGGCGTGCCGGAAGAGGTCACCCGCCATACGCTGGTACTCGAATACAACAACGTCGAGCAATTGCGCGAGGTGTTCGCCGCGCAGGGCAGCGAGATCGCCGCGGTCATCGTCGAACCGGTGGCCGGCAACATGAATCTGGTGCGCGGCACGCCGCACTTCCTGCAAACCATGCGCGAATTGTGCAGCGCCCACGGCGCAGTGCTGATTTTCGACGAGGTGATGAGCGGCTTTCGCGTTGCCCTGGGCGGCGCCCAGGCGCTGTATGGCATTCGCCCGGACATGACCTGCCTGGGCAAGATCATCGGCGGCGGCATGCCGGCCGCGGCCTTCGGCGGGCGGCGCGAGATCATGCAGCACCTGGCGCCGCTGGGCGGCGTCTATCAGGCCGGCACCCTGTCGGGCAATCCGCTGGCGGTGGCCGCCGGCCTGAGCACGCTCCGGTTGATCGAGCAACCGGGCTTTCACGACCGTCTGGCGGCGCAGACCGCCAAACTCGTCGAGGGTTTTCGCGCTGCGGCCTCAGCGGCCGGCGTGCCGTTCTCGGCCGACAGCGCGGGCGGCATGTTCGGGCTCTACTTCCGCGCCGAGATCCCGGCCAGCTATGCCGAGACGACGGCTGCCGACGTGCCGCGTTTCAATAAGTTCTTCCACGCCATGCTCGCGCGCGGCGTCTACCTGGCGCCGAGCGCATTCGAAGCCGGGTTTGTCTCGAGCGCGCACAGCGACGAAGTGCTGACGCAAACGCTCGACGCCGCCCGCCAGGCCTTCAAGGAAATCGCGTAAGCTGGTGCCATCGGGCGGCTCGCTCCCCCGGCGACAGCCCGTGATGCGATCGTGCGCCGGGCCGTTCGCGTGCTATCTTGCTGGCTGGCCCACTCTGTCAGGAAAGGAAAGACATGTCCGTTGCTCGCCTCGATGCTTCCTCGGCGCTGCTGCGCTGGTCCCGCTGGCTGGTCATCGGCCTGCTGGCCAGCTTGCTGTCGGCATGCGGGTATAACCAGATCCAGGTGCAGGACGAGGCGGTCAAGGCGGCATGGAGTGAAGTAGTCAACCAGTACCAGCGCCGCGCCGATCTGGTGCCGAATCTGGTCAATACGGTCAAGGGTTATACCAAGCACGAACAATCGACGCTGGTGGCCGTGACCGAAGCGCGCGCCAAGGCCACCAGCATTCAGGTAACCCCCGAAGTGCTCGACGATCCGGTGGCCTTCAAGCGCTTCCAGCAGGCACAAAGCCAACTGACCGGCGCGCTCTCGCGCCTGATGGCGGTCAGCGAAAACTATCCGCAATTGAAGGCCGATAGCCTGTTTCTCGATCTGCAGTCGCAACTCGAAGGTACTGAAAACCGCATTTCGGTTGCACGCGCGCGCTATATTCAGGCCGTCGAGAAATACAACGTACTGGTGCGAAGCTTCCCCAATAATCTAACGGCCAAGATGTTCGGCTATCATCCGAAGCCGAACTTCACGGTGGAAGACGAGAAAGCCATTTCGACGGCACCGGCGGTCAAATTCTGAGAGGCGTTCCAATGACGCACGCGCTTGCCCCATTCTCACCGAGCCGGCGCCATACTCGCGCGCTGCGCGGGTGGCTGGCGGCCTGGTTTGTGCTGCTGTGCGGTTGCTGGCTCGCGCCGCTGGCGCTGGCTGGCGACGCCGCTGAGGTGCCGGTGCCGCCGCTTACCGCGCGGGTGACCGACCTGACCCAGACGCTGAGCGCAGCCCAGCGTGCTTCGCTCGAAAGCCAGTTGGCGCAATACGAAAAGCAGCACGGCAGCCAGATTTTTATCCTGATGGTGCCCAGCACCGCGCCGGAGACTATCGACCAGTACAGCATTCGCGTGGCCGACGCCTGGAAAGCCGGCCGCAAGGGCATCGACGACGGCGTCATTGTGCTGATCGCCAAGAACAACCCGCCTGACTTGCGCCGCATGCGCATCGAGACCGGCCTGGGCGTGCAAGGCACGCTCACCGATGTCATGAGCGGGCGCATCCTGCGCGATGTGATGGCGCCGCGCTTTCGCCAGGGCGACTTCTACGGCGGCCTGAGCGCCGGTGTGGCCGTTATCGAGAGCCTGGTGACCCAATCCGATCTGCCCTCCCCGGCCTCGTTGCCAGCGGCCAAAGCGCCGAATTCGGAATGGCACGATTTCCTGCCGCTGCTGTTCATTCTGGGTGTGATGGTGCTGGTGCTCTCGCTGGAGCGCCCGCGCCGCCCGCCCACCGGTGGCCAGCCGATGGACGGCGACGATCCCAACCAGCGGGTGTACTCCGGGCAGCGCGGGCGCTTCGGCACCGGCATGCTGGGTGGCGGGCTCGGCGGATTCGGCATCGGCGGACTGGGAGGCTGGCGCAATGGCGGCGACTTCGGCAACCGCGGCGGCGATATCGGTGGCAATATCGGCGGCGGCTTCGATGGCGGCGGCGGTGGCGGCTTCGACGGCGGCGGCGCATCCGGCAACTGGTGAACACGATGCGACGACGCGATCTCTCCCGTTTCTTTCGTCACCTCGGCACGCTGCACGCGCATGCCCGCTGGCTGTTCCCGCCCAGAACGCTCGACGCCATCGAGGCGGCCATCCGCGCCAGCGAGGCCGGCCACCGTTGCGAGATCCGGTTCGTCATCGAGGCCGCCATGCCACTGCGCGAGGTGTGGTACGGGCGCACTTGCCGGCAGCGGGCGCAATCCCTGTTTCGCCAGCTTCACGTCGGGCGCACCGAAGCGCACACCGGCATTCTGATCTACATCAACGTGGCTGATCGCGATATCGAACTGATCGCCGATCGGGCCATTACGGCCACTGTCGAGCCCGGCGCCTGGAGCAAGGTCGTCGAGCTGCTCAGCCAGGGATTCCGCCAGCAGCAGTATCTGCAGAGCGCGCTGGCCGCGCTGGCCGAACTGCACACCATTGCCGTGACCCATTTGCCCGCCCGCGCCGGCGCGCAGGTCAACGAACTCAGCGACCGGCCGCTGATTCTCTAGTCAGCCGCTCATTTATGTTTTCCGCACAGGACTTCGATTTCATGCGCCGCGCGCTCGCACTGGCCGAGCGCGGCATGTTCATCACCACGCCCAACCCCCGGGTGGGATGCGTGCTGGTGCGCGGCAGTGAAATCATCGGCGAGGGCTTCACGCAGCCAGCCGGCCAGGACCATGCCGAGATCCAGGCGCTCAAGGACGCGCGCGCGCGGGGCAACGAGGTGCGCGGCGCGGTT
>JAGXBI010000453.1 GCA_018971155.1 Burkholderiales bacterium | reverse complement strand
TCCTGGCGGTCTATGCCGCCTCGCGCTGGGCTGCCGAGCGCGCCCGCCGCAATCTCGGCCCGACCCTGATCGAGTGGGTCACCTATCGGGCTGGCCCCCATTCGACCTCCGACGATCCCTCCAAATATCGGCCCGGTGACGACTGGAATGCGTTTCCGCTGGGCGACCCGATCGCGCGTTTCAAGCAGCACCTGATCCGGTTGGGCATCTGGTCGGACGCCGCGCACGACGAGCTCAAGACGGCGCTCGAGGCCGAGGTGCTCGCCGCCCAGAAGGAAGCCGAACAGTACGGCACGATGGCCGATGAACATACGGCCAGCCCGGCGAGCATCTTCGAGGATGTCTACAAGGACATGCCGGAGCACCTGCGCCGGCAACGTCAACAGTTGGGGGTCTGAGCATGGCGACAGAAAAAGACAACGGCCAGGCCACCGCTCCGATGAGCATGATCCAGGCGCTGCGCTCGGCCATGGATGTGATGCTCGAGCGCGACAGCAACGTGGTGGTGTTCGGGCAGGACGTCGGCTACTTCGGCGGCGTATTCCGCTGCACCGAAGGACTGCAGGCCAAGTACGGCACCTCGCGTGTGTTCGATACGCCGATCTCCGAGGGCGGCATCGTGGGTGCCGCGGTGGGCATGGGTGCCTATGGGCTGCGGCCGGTTTGCGAGATTCAATTCGCCGACTACTTCTACCCCGCCTCCGACCAGATCGTCTCGGAGGCCGCGCGCCTGCGCTACCGCTCGGTGGGCGAGTTCATCGCGCCGCTGACGATCCGCATGCCCTGTGGCGGCGGGATTTACGGCGGACAGACGCACAGCCAGAGTCCGGAGGCGATGTTCACGCAGGTATGCGGCTTGCGCACGGTGATGCCGTCCAACCCGTATGACGCGAAGGGACTGCTGATCGCGGCAATCGAGAACGACGACCCGGTGATTTTCCTGGAGCCCAAGCGACTTTACAACGGCCCGTTCGACGGTCATCACGAGCGGCCCGTGACCCCCTGGAGCAAGCATCCGGCCAGCGCGGTGCCCGAAGGGTATTACACGGTGCCGCTCGAATCGGCAGCCGTGGTGCGCGCCGGCAATGCCGTGACGGTGCTGACCTACGGCACGACGGTACACGTCTCGCTGGCGGCCGCCGAAGAGACCGGCATCGACGCCGAGATCATCGATCTGCGCAGCCTCTGGCCGCTCGATCTGGAGACCATCGTGAACTCGGTGAACAAGACCGGCCGATGCGTGGTGGTGCACGAGGCCACGCGCACCTGCGGCTTTGGCGCCGAACTCATCTCGCTGGTGCAGGAGCACTGCTTCTATGCGCTGGAGGCGCCGGTCGAACGCGTGACCGGGTGGGATACGCCGTATCCGCATGCGCAGGAATGGGCGTACTTTCCCGGCCCGCGCCGGGTCGGCGAAGCCCTGCGGCGCGTCATGGAGGCTTGAGATGGGGACGCATATCATCAAAATGCCCGATATCGGCGAAGGCATCGCCGAGGTCGAACTGGCCGCCTGGCACGTCGGGGTGGGCGACACGGTGAAGGAAGATCAGCCGCTGGCCGACGTGATGACCGACAAGGCCACGGTGGAAATCCCCTCGCCGGTAAGCGGCACCGTGCTCGCGCTGGGCGGCCAGGTCGGCGACGTGATGGCGGTGGGCAGCGAGCTGATCCGCCTGGAAGTCGAAGGTGCGGGCAATCAAAAGCCAGGGGCCGCGCAAGCGGCGCCGGCTGTGCCCGCGGCAGCGCAAGCCGAACCAGCGCCGCGAGCCGCGCCCGAGCCGGTGCCCGCGGCAGCACCCGCACCGGTCGCGCCGGCTGCCTCGAAGCCCGCACCACCGAAGCCGGCGCCGGTGGTCGCGCGCCAGCCTGGCGAGCGGCCGCTCGCCTCGCCGGCGGTGCGCAAGCGCGCCTGGGATCTGGGCATCGAGCTGCGCTTCGTGCACGGCACCGGCCCGGCCGGCCGGATCGGGCACGAAGATCTCGACGCCTATTTGCAG
>JAGXBI010000104.1 GCA_018971155.1 Burkholderiales bacterium | reverse complement strand
GTCCGAAAACGCTCTACAACAAGCTCAAGCAGTTCGGCACGCCCGTTTGACACCGCCGCCGGCTCTGCTTGACCTACCTCACCGGCGTCGTGGTGGGGCCGGCGCCTAAAACACCTCGCGCAGCAGTGCCAGGGCCGACTGGTATTGCGCCTGCGCTTGCAGCTTTTCCCAGCGAGGCGCCTTGGTTTGCGGCAGCAGTTGACGAATGCGTCTGATCGCGGCCGGGTCTTCCTGATATCTCAGTTCGCGCAACAGTTGATCCGCCTTGTCCGGACTGTTGCAGATCAGTACCATGTCGCACCCTGCGGCGAGCGCGGCCTGCGCGCTGGACACCACGTTGCCAGCCACACTCGCGCCCTGCATGCTGAGATCGTCGCTGAAAATCACTCCGTTGAATCCCAGTTTTCCGCGCAGAATGTCTTGCAACCACGCCCGGGAGAAGCCCGCCGGTTGCGAATCCACCTTTGGGTAGATCACATGGGCCGGCATCACGGCAGCCAGACTGAGTCCCAGCCACCCGTACGGCCGGGCGTCATCGCTGAGGATGGTATCGAGCGGCCGCTCGTCGATCGGGACTTCCAGATGCGAATCGGCCGCAACGAAGCCGTGTCCAGGAAAGTGCTTGCCACAGTTGGCCATTCCCGCGAGCAGCAGCCCATGATTGAGACTCTTGGCCAACAGCGTGACGACCCGTGGATCACGGTGAAAGGCGCGATTGCCGATCACCGCCGAAGTGCCGAAATCGAGATCGAGCACGGGCGTGAAGCTGAAGTCCACGCCGCAGGCGCGCAACTCCGCAGCCAGCACATAGCCTACGGCAGTAGCGGCGCGTGTGGCGAGCAAGACGTCCTTGTCCCATAGCGCGCCCAACTGGGCCATCGCGGGCAAATGGGTGAAACCGTCGGTCTTGAAGCGCTGCACACGGCCACCTTCGTGGTCGACCGCGATGATGATGTCGTCGCGCGCCTCACGGATCTGCTTTGTCAACCCACAAAGCTGCGCACGATCGTCGAAATTGCGCGCGAACAGAATCACCCCGCCGGTCAGGGGGTGAGCAATCCGCCGAATGTCGGCTTCGCTAAGTGTCAGCCCCGTCACATCGAGCATGACCGGCCCCGGTTTGCGTTTACTCATGCCTGCTCTCCACTGCATCACTCTCGGCGACCACAAAGGCGATCGCATAATCTTTTTCGTCGCTTATCGATATCTGAATGCGCAAGCCGCGGGCCGCCAGCCAATCGGCGAGTTCACCCGAGGCAATCGCCTGTGGCTGGCCCGACGGCGCGTTCAGGGTTTGCACTGCGCGCCACGTCATGGGCCATCGCATGCCCAGCCCGATGGCTTTTGAAAAAGCCTCCTTGGCGGCGAAGCGTGTCGCCAGGAAGGCCAGGCCGCGCTGGGCCGAGCGAGCATTGCGCGCATGATATTTGACCAGTTCGTCGGGGCCGAGGACGCGTTCGGCGAAACGTCCGCCGGTGCGCTCCATGACGGCGGCGACCCGGGATATCTGGATGATGTCCGTGCCGATGCCGTAGATCATTGAATCGTCCGTAGATGGCGATCGATGCTCACGCCGCCGCGAGCCGGCTGGCGACCATGATCGCCTTCATTTCCCGCACGGCGTTTTGCCAGCCGGCGAAAAGCGCGTGAGCGACAATCGCATGCCCGATGTTGAGTTCGGCGATACCGGCGATTGCCGCGATGCGCTGGACGTTCTGATAATGCAGTCCGTGGCCCGCGTTGACCTTGAGCCCCAGCGACACGCCCAGGTCGACGCTGCGCACGATACGCTCGAATTCCTGCTGCTGCAGCGCCGCGCTCTGCGCTTCGGCATATCGACCGGTGTGCAGTTCAATGACCGGCGCCCCCGCCTGGGCGGCGGCGCGAATCTGGGTGTCGTCGGGATCGATGAACAGGGACACGCGAATCCCGCTTTGCTCCAGTTGGCGGCATGCGGCCTGGATGCGGGGCAATTGTCCGGCCACCTCGAGCCCGCCTTCGGTGGTGAGCTCCTGGCGCTTTTCGGGCACCAGACAAACGTCGTGCGGGGCAATTCGGCACGCGATCGCGAGCATTTCCTCGGTCACCGCGCATTCGAGGTTCATGCGGGTACGCAGCAGGGGGCGCAACGCTTCGACATCGGCATCGCGAATGTGGCGGCGGTCCTCGCGCAAATGCAGGGTGATCGCGTCGGCGCCCGCCTCTTCCGCTTGCAGGGCGGCCTCAATCGGATCGGGGTACTGGGTGCCGCGCACATTGCGCAGGGTGGCGACATGATCGATATTCACGCCAAGATCGATGATCTGGGCGCCAGTGAGGAAATGACTCATAGTTTTTGCAGATCGAGGAGAATTTGGCGCGTATTGAGCGGCACGCCTCCGAGATGGTAATTGAGCAGAAACCGCATCAATAATTTGCTTTGGGCAACGGTTTGCGGCCGTTCGTAATTATCAGATTCCATGTCGAGCAGGGTCTGGCCGCTGACCACGGGCCACTCGGCCGGATCGTCCTGGCGCGCCGGCCGAACGCCCACTTCTGGGTGAAACACATATTGGCCGGCGGTTGCCACTGGCGCGCGCGTTTGAGTGCAGCGGTCGAACGCCGCCGCGTAGCCGGTCTCGCGCAGCAGAACCCGCTCGAAGATGCGCAGCGTCTGGGCTGCCGGCTCGCCATGCGCGAGGTGATGCAGCGTCTCGACGTAGTGACTGAAGAGCACTTCATGCGGATCTTCGCGCGCGCAGAATTTGACCAACAGTTCGTTCGCATAGAAGCCGCTGAGCAGCGCATCCCCCGATAGCGGCAGCAGCCCGCCGACCCATTCCGCGCGGATGAGGGTGCGCAACTCCGACTTGCCGCTCCAGGACAGCGAGAGCGGCTGAAACGTCTGCAAAACACCACGCAGTGCCGAGTGTGGTCGCTTGGCGCCCTTGGCGACCAGAGCGATGCGACCGTAGTCACGCGTCAGGACATCGATGATCAGGCTGGTTTCGCGGTAGGGGTAGCTATGCAGCACGAATCCGGGCTGCGCGGTGACGCGCACATTCCTGGCCTGCCGCGTCGCGTGGCTGGCCGCAGGCGATGCCTCGTCGTCGCCCGCTGTTTCAAGGTTTGCCGCAGACCGCGCCAGCACGTCATTCGTAGCCATACGCCCGCAGGCCGGCTTCATTGTCAGCCCAGCCGCTCTTGATCTTGACCCAAACCTCAAGGTAGACCGGGCCATCGAACAATTTTTCCATATCGACCCGGGCTTCGCTGCTGATCTGCTTGAGCTTTGCGCCCTTGGCGCCGATGATCATGGCCTTGTGGCTGTCGCGATCCACCAGGATGGTGGCGAAAACACGGCGCAACCGGCCTTCCTGCTCGAATTTATCGATAATGACGGTGCTGGTGTAGGGCAGCTCGTCGCCGGTCCAGCGGAATACCTTTTCGCGCAAGAGTTCGGCCGCGAGGAACCGCTCGCTGCGATCGGTCAGGTCATCTTCGCCGTAGATCGGCTCGCCTTCCGGAAGATAGGGCCGAATGACTTCGAACAGGCGAGCGATATCTTCGTTCCGCTTGGCCGACATTGGGACGATGGCGGCGAATTCCCGTTGCTGTCCCAGCATTTCGAGAAACGGCAGCAGCACGGTACGATCTTCGATGCGGTCGAGTTTGTTCAGAATGAGCAGCACTGGCACGTTGTTCGGTATCAGCTTGAGCACGCGCTCGTCATCGACATTGAAATGACCGGCTTCGATGACGAACAACACCAAATCGATGCTCGAAAGTGTCGAGGTGACCGCCCGGTTGAGCGAGCGGTTCAACGCCGACGCATGGCGCGTCTGGAATCCCGGGGTATCCACAAAGATGAATTGCGCGGATTCCGTGGTCCGAATGCCGGTGATACGGTGCCGCGTCGTTTGTGCCTTGCGGGACGTAATACTGATCTTCTGACCGACCAGCGCGTTCATCAACGTCGATTTACCCACGTTGGGTCGCCCGACGATGGCAATCGTGCCGCAGCGGAATTTGGCGTCTTCAGTCATCGCGATCACCCTTTCTGCGGAACTGCCGCCTCGCCGCCACGTGACTCCCTGGCAACATGGCCAGCCGATTTCGGCTCGCCTCCGGCACCACCGGGCAGCGCACCGCTCGCAGCATCAACCGCCACCGTGTTGGCACCGGTGCCCGCCTCGGCAGCCTGGGCCGACTTGCCGGCCGCACGCTTGCGGCTGATCTTGGGCGCTTTATCGCCCTTGCCCTTCAGTAGATGCGCGTGTCTCTGGACCTCCTCGAGCGCCTTCTTGGCGGCGGCCTGCTCGGCGGCGCGTCGGCTTGGGCCCGAACCGAATACCTTGATTTCGAGCTTTGGCACCAGGCACTCTACCTCGAATTGCTGATTGTGCGCCGCACCATGCGTGGCGATCACCGTATATTGAGGCAAGGCGATCTTGTGTCCCTGCAGGTATTCCTGCAGCAGCGTCTTGGCATCCTTGCCCAGCGTTTGCGGGTCGACATGTTCCAGTATCGGCGTATACAGCCGTTTGATGACGGCGAAGGCCGCATCGAACCCGCCGTCTAGAAAGATCGCGCCGAGAATGGCTTCCAGCGTGTCGGCCAGGATGGACGGGCGGCGAAAGCCGCCGCTTTTGAGCTCGCCCTCGCCCAGGCGCAGAAAGTCGCTGATACCAAGGGTCTGGGCAATCTCATACAGGGATTGCTGCTTGACCAGATTGGCCCGGACGCGGGACAAATCTCCCTCGTCGAGCTTGGCGTAGCGCTGGAAAAGCACAGTAGCCACAGTGCAATTCAGGACCGAATCCCCGAGAAATTCGAGCCGCTCGTTGTTGGCGGCGCTATGGCTGCGGTGTGTCAGCGCTCGACACAACAATTCCGCATCGTGAAAACGATACTGGAGGCGATCTTCCAGCTGATTGAGAGATACAGGCATGGCGGAAGTATAGCGCGGCCGCCCCTGGCCAGCGCGAGTATTTGCTCAGACGGCCAAGGGCCGATTCGGCGGAAAAACAACCGTGGCGGCCGCAATTCCGCCACGTCCATCAACGCCAGGCGATTCGTCGAATCGTTAGTGAATCATGCCGATCCGCTTGAGATCGCTGAAATTCATCCAAATGAAGAAGGCCTTACCGATAATGTTCTTGTCCGGCACGAAGCCCCAATAGCGGCTGTCTGCGCTGTCGTCGCGGTTGTCGCCCATCATGAAGTAATGGCCGGGCGGCACTTTGCAAACGACGCCTTCGCTGTTGTAGGTGCAGTTGCTGCGGTACGGGAAGTCGCTGGCGCCCAGGATGAACGGCGGCACATTCGGGTCGTTGAGAATGCGATGGGTCACGCTGCCGATCGTCTCGTTGTACTGCTTGAAGTACGCGATGCGTTCCTGGTCGAAATAATCGGGCAACTGCGTCATCGGCAGCGGCTTGCCGTTGATGGTCAGGCGCTTGTTTTCGTACGCGACGATATCGCCCGGCACCCCGATGACGCGCTTGATGTAATCCATCGATTCATCTTTCGGATAGCGGAACACCATGACGTCGCCCCGCTGCGGCTCGCCAATGCTGATGATCTTTTTGTTGAGCAGCGGCAGACGAATGCCGTAGTCGAATTTGTTGACCAGAATGAAATCGCCGATGTGCAGTGTCGGGATCATCGAGCCGGAGGGAATCTTGAACGGCTCGACCACGAACGATCGCACCAGGAACACCGCCAATATCACCGGAAAGAAACTGGCCGAGTACTCCAGCCACCAGGGCTGACGCAACTTGTCGTCGCGCAGCTTGGCTCGCGCGCTGGCCACGCCGTCGGCGTTGGCTGCCGTTCCTATCGCCAATTGCTGCTCATCGAACGCGGCAACCGCGGCTTCGGCTGCACGTCGGCGGCCAGGTTGAAAGATGAGTTTGTCGGCGATCCAGGCAAGGCCAGTAACAATAACCAGAACAAAAAGAATCAAGGCGAAATTCATGGGTTATCCCGAGGTTTATTTGTCTTCGACTTGCAAGATGGCCAGGAAAGCCTCTTGAGGAATTTCCACGCTACCCACCTGTTTCATGCGCTTCTTGCCAGCCTTTTGCTTTTCGAGCAGCTTCTTCTTGCGGGTAATGTCGCCACCGTAACACTTTGCCAGCACGTTTTTGCGTAACGCCTTGATGTTCTCGCGCGCGATGATATGCGCGCCGATGGCGGCCTGAATAGCCACGTCGTACATCTGGCGGGGAATGATTTCGCGCATTTTCGCGGCGACTTCGCGGCCACGGTGCTGACTGGCCGAGCGGTGCACGATGATCGACAACGCATCGACTTTCTCCCCGTTGATCAGCATGTCGACCTTGACGACGTCCGCGGCTCGGTACTCCTTGAATTCGTAATCCATCGAGGCATAACCTCGCGACACCGATTTCAGGCGATCGAAGAAATCCAGCACGATTTCGGCCATCGGGATTTCGTAGGTCAACTGAACCTGCCGACCGTGGTACGACATGTTGATCTGCACACCGCGCTTTTGCGTGCACAGCGTGATCACAGACCCAACGTACTCCTGCGGCATATAGAGATTGACCGTGACGATCGGTTCCCGGATTTCCTCGATTTTTGACGGATCGGGCATCTTCGACGGATTCTCGACGATGGTCAGCGTGCCATCGTTTTGCTGAACTTCGTACACGACCGTCGGCGCGGTCGTGATCAGGTCCATGTCGAATTCGCGCTCGAGCCGCTCCTGCACGATCTCCATGTGCAGGAGCCCCAGGAAGCCGCAGCGGAAACCGAAACCAAGCGCCTGCGATACTTCGGGCTCGTACTGCAGCGACGCGTCGTTCAACTTGAGTTTCTCGAGCGACTCGCGCAGGGCGTCATATTGATTGGCTTCGACCGGGTAAAGACCGGCGAAGACCTGCGGCTTGACTTCCTTGAAGCCAGGCAGCGGCGCGGCCGCGGGCTTGAGCGCGTGCGTGACGGTGTCGCCCACCTTGGCGGCCTTGAGCTCCTTGATGCCGGCAATGATGAAGCCGACCTGACCTGCCGAGAGCTGCTCGCGCGATTGCGACTTGGGCGTGAATACACCGACCTGCTCCACCAGATAGCTCGCGCCGCTGGCCATCATCTGAATCTTTTCCTTTGGCTTGAGCACACCGTTGACGATGCGCACCAGCATGACGACGCCAACGTAGTTGTCGAACCAGGAATCGATGATCAATGCCTGCAGGCGCTCGGCGGGGTCTCCCTTGGGCGGCGGCACCTTGGCAATCAGCGACTCGAGCACGTCCTCCACACCCAGGCCGGTCTTGGCGCTGCATCGCACGGCGTCCATCGCGTCGATGCCGATCACGTCCTCGATCTCCTGGATGGCATTGTCGGGGTCCGCCGACGGCAAATCAATTTTGTTCAGGACCGGTACGACCTCGACGCCCAGCTCGATGGCCGTGTAGCAATTGGCGACTGTCTGCGCCTCCACGCCCTGGCTGGCGTCGACGACCAGCAACGCACCTTCGCAAGCCGAGAGCGAACGGCTGACTTCATACGAAAAGTCGACGTGCCCCGGAGTGTCGATGAGATTGAGGTTGTAGAGTTCGCCGTTCCGGGCTCGATAGCTCAGCGCGGCGGTCTGCGCCTTGATGGTGATGCCTCGCTCCCGCTCGAGGTCCATCGAATCGAGGACCTGGGATTCCATTTCACGATCGGACAGACCGCCGCACAGTTGGATGATGCGATCCGCCAGGGTCGATTTGCCGTGGTCGATGTGCGCGATGATGGAAAAATTGCGAATGTGGTCCATGCGATACAGGAAAGAGGAGCGGGATCTGCCAATCCAAAGCGGCAAGAGGCCCTGGCTATCGGCAAACGTCGTATTTTAGCTGAAACCGCTTGCGCCCAACGCCGGTCGGGGCGATTTAAGTCTCGGGGGGATTTCCTGAGGCGGCAGCCAGCGCGGTGCGCACTCGCGGCTCGTCCAGATGATAGTGGCACAACTCGACGTCACCCATCATGAGTACCGGCACCCACTCGCCGAACCGGCTTTCAAGCTCGGGCGCGCTATCGACATCGACCAGAGTGACCTGGAAATCAAATACTTGCCGCAAAGGCTGCAGGGCATGCAGCATGTTCTCGCACAAATGGCACCACGACCGGCCATACAACGTCAGCGCAATGGGGCGGCCGGTCGAGGTCATTGAATAATATCTATTTCTTCGCAGCGCTCGGCCGCAACGGAATGAATTGCGTCGCATCGCCGCGGCGTACGAGTACGGCGACGAGCTTCTTGCTGTCCAATCCCTGTACCAAAGCCGCAAATTGCTTGGCACTGACAATATCGGTGTCGCCGACACGCAAAATGATGTCACCCTGCTGAATGCCGGCACCGGCAGCCGGCCCGGCGGCCAGTTCGACCATCACGCCGTTCTTGACCTTGAGATCCTTGCGCTGGGCATCGGTCAGGTCGGAAACAACCAGGCCCAGTTTGTTCGGAGCGGCTTGGTCCGGGGGTGCCGCGCGGTTGTCGGTCTTGGTGGTTTTGTCCGGGGCCATTTCGGCGACGACGACGTGGAGTTCGCGTATCGCTCCCTTGCGCCATACCGAGAGCGTGGCCTTTGTGCCGGGTTTGGTCTCACCCACCAGGCGCGGCAAATCCGTCGCATGATCGACGGGTTGTCCGTTGAATTTGAGAATGATGTCACCGCCCAGCAAGCCGGCCTTGTCCGCGGGGCCGCCAGGCTCAACGGTACGCACCAATGCTCCCTGCGGCTTGGGTAAGCCCAGCGATTCGGCGACGTCCTGGGTCACCTCGCTGATGGCCACACCGATGCGACCTCTGATGACTCGCCCGGTTTTCTTCAGTTGATCGGCAACCCGCATGACCTCGTCGATCGGGATGGCGAACGAAATCCCCATGAAACCACCCGTCTGGCTATAAATCATCGAATTGATACCGATGACTTCGCCCCGCATATTCAGCAGCGGGCCGCCCGAGTTGCCGGGATTGACCGCGACGTCGGTCTGGATGAACGGCAGATAATCACCCGTATCGCGCCCCTTGGCGCTCACGATGCCCGCGGTCACCGTATTATCGAGACCGAACGGCGAACCGATGGCGACGACCCATTCGCCGACCTTGAGCTTGTTCGAATCGCCCAGTGCGACGACTGGTAGATTGGCCGCATTGATTTTCACCAGCGCAACGTCAGTCCGTTTATCGAGGCCAATCAGGCGCGCCTTGAATTCCCGCTTGTCGGTCAATGTGACATAAATGCTATCGGCGCCATCGACCACGTGAGCGTTGGTCATGATGTAACCGTCCGGCGTGATGATGAACCCCGATCCCACGCCGCTGTTTTGCTCTTCGTCCTGAGGCGCAGGTTGTTTGTTATTGGGCGTTTTGCCGCTACGCGGCCCTTGCGGCAACGGGATGCCGAAGAAACGCCGGAACAGCTCCGCCATAGCGTCGTCGTTCATGCCCGGAATGCTGCCGCGCTGTATGCGCACTTTTTCCGTCGTTCGGATATTGACGACCGCGGGTCCGACTTTAGCCACCAACTGCGTGAAGTCGGGCAACGACGACAATCGTTGCGCTCCAGCCGGCGCGCAAGCGGCCGCAGGCGCCGAGGCCGCGGACGAAGCGGCGATAGCGGACGAGGCCGCCGCGGTGGGAGCGGAGGACGAAGCGGCCGACGACAAAGTCGCGACGGCGAGCAGAACGCTCCCTAGCACATAAAGCGGGAATCTTTTCATAAACATCAAGTACCGGAATATAAAGGGACGATCTTTATTTGACGGGTTTATATTCTATGCTAGCGGCAAACCGCTGCAAGGTGGCCTGAGGAACTTCCCCTAGGAGCGTCAGCCAGAAATTATCATACTTTTTGATCAGAATATTGGTGGCACCAGTACTACCGTGCCCTTCCTTGCGCTCCCTCGTCGCCGGCTCGATGAAGACCGACAGGCCCGACATGCCGTCGGAGTAGACCGCCTGCAATACCTCGATCGGCCCACTACCCGGATTGGTATTCATGATTCTTCGCACTTCCCGGATCTCTTTGAATCCAGGCACATTGGCGTTGATCGACCACCCAGTGTCGGCAAGATGGACGGTTTGGATGTGCGGCTTGACGATTCGCCAGCCACGGACATCCTGGATTTCGGCCATGATCCGACTTTTTTGGCTGGGCACACCGATACTCACCTGGGAAAAGGAAGCCTGCTCCAGCACGCGCCCCTTCGCGTCGACCGTCTGAGCACGCAGCAGCAGCCCGGAGCGCTCATCCGCCCAGAGCCGATAGCCGAATCGGTATGCATCCTTGG
>JAGXBI010000103.1 GCA_018971155.1 Burkholderiales bacterium | reverse complement strand
GACATCAAGTCCGTGCTGCCGTTCGAACGCGGCCTGCGTGAAGCCCTCAAGACCAGCCATGGCGCGCTGATCGCCCGCATCGAAGAGACCAAGGATCTCTCGAAGGACGACGAAGCCGCGCTGCACGCTGCAATCAAGGACTTCAAGAAGACGGGCGCTTACTGATTCGGTTGAAGACGATTCATATTCAACGGACCAGCGGGAGAGCGGCGCATCGGCAGCATCGACGGCCGCTCTTCATATAAGGAGTAAGCAATGGCGGGAATGAAGGAAATTCGCGGCAAGATCAAGAGCGTGCAAAACACGCGCAAGATCACCAAGGCCATGGAAATGGTGGCGGCGTCGAAAATGCGCAAGGCGCAGGAACGCATGCGCCATGCTCGGCCCTATGCCGACAAGGTGCGCACTATCGCGGCCCATATGAGCCAGGCGAACCCGGAATACCACCATCCGTTCATGGTGCGTAACTCGGACGCCAAGACCGCGGGCATCATCCTGGTGACCACCGACAAGGGGCTTTGCGGTGGCCTGAACACCAACGTGCTGCGCGCCGTGATTGGCAAGATGAAGGAAATCGAAAGCGCCGGCCTGGCGATCGAAGCCACTGCCATCGGCGGCAAGGGGTTCGGTTTCATGGGCCGGATCGGTGCGAAAGTCGTGTCGCACGTCGTGCAGTTGGGCGACACGCCGCATCTGGAGCGAATGATCGGCGCGGTCAAGGTGCAGCTCGATGCCTACGCTGCGGGCAAGCTGAACGCGGTCTATCTGGCCTATACCCGCTTCATCAACACGATGAAGCAGGAGCCCGTGATCGAGCAGCTGTTGCCGTTGCCGGAGCAGCCTGCGGGCGATGACGACGGCAAGGCGGCCGTCAAGACGTCGCACGCGTGGGACTACATCTACGAGCCCAACGCGAAGACCGTGGTGGACACGCTGCTGGTGCGCTACGTCGAGGCCCTGGTGTATCAGGCGGTGACGGAAAACATGGCGTCCGAGCAATCGGCGCGGATGGTGGCAATGAAGGCGGCCTCCGACAACGCCAAGACCGTCATCAACGAACTGCAATTGATCTACAACAAGGGCCGACAAGCCTCGATCACCAAAGAACTGGCCGAGATTGTGGGCGGCGCGGCGGCAGTCTGACATTGACATGCCTCCGGGCGAAACGAATTCAAGTATCTAAAGGAAAAGCGATGAGTACTGCGATGGTAGAAGGCAAGATCGTACAGTGCATCGGCGCCGTGATCGACGTGGAATTTCCGCGCGGCCACATGCCGAAGATCTACGACGCGCTCATTATGGATGGCTCGGAGTTGACGCTCGAAGTGCAGCAGCAGTTGGGCGACGGCGTTGTGCGGACCATCTGTTTGGGCTCCTCGGAAGGGCTGCGCCGCGGCATGATGGTCAAGAGCACCGGCAAGGGCATCACCGTGCCGGTCGGTCAGGCCACGCTGGGCCGCATCATGGACGTGCTGGGTCGACCGATCGACGAAGCCGGCCCGATTCCCCAGGAAAGCCAGCGTGAAATTCACCAGAATGCACCGGCATTCGACGAGCTCGCGCCGTCGACCGAACTGCTCGAGACCGGCATCAAGGTTATCGATCTGATCTGCCCGTTCGCCAAGGGCGGCAAGGTGGGTCTGTTCGGTGGCGCCGGGGTGGGCAAGACCGTCAACATGATGGAGCTCATCAACAACATCGCCAAGGAGCACGGCGGTTACTCGGTGTTCGCCGGCGTGGGCGAGCGTACCCGTGAAGGGAACGACTTCTACCACGAAATGAAAGACTCCAACGTGCTCGACAAGGTCGCGCTGGTGTACGGGCAGATGAACGAGCCGCCGGGTAACCGTCTGCGCGTGGCGCTGACCGGCCTGACGATGGCCGAGCACTTCCGCGACGAAGGCCGCGACGTGCTGTTCTTCGTCGACAACATCTACCGTTACACGCTGGCCGGCACCGAAGTCTCGGCATTGCTGGGCCGGATGCCTTCGGCCGTGGGTTACCAGCCGACGCTGGCCGAGGAAATGGGCCGTCTGCAAGAGCGCATTACCTCGACCAAGACCGGTTCGATCACGTCGGTGCAAGCCGTCTACGTGCCTGCCGATGACTTGACCGACCCGTCGCCGGCGACCACCTTCGGTCACTTGGACGCCACCGTCGTGCTCTCGCGTGACATCGCTTCGCTGGGTATCTACCCGGCGGTCGATCCGCTCGACTCGACCTCGCGTCAGATCGACCCGAACGTCATTGGCGAAGAGCACTACGGTGTGACGCGCGGCGTGCAGGCTACGCTGCAGCGCTACAAGGAACTGCGCGACATCATCGCGATTCTGGGCATGGACGAGCTGTCGCCGGAAGACAAGCTGGCGGTGGCTCGCGCCCGGAAAATCCAGCGCTTCCTGTCGCAGCCGTTCCACGTGGCCGAAGCGTTCACTGGCGCTCCGGGCAAATACGTCCCGTTGAAGGAAACGATTCGCGGCTTCAAGATGATCGTCGATGGTGAATGCGACCACCTGCCCGAGCAGGCGTTCTACATGGTCGGCACGATCGACGAAGCCTTCGAGAAGGCCAAGAAACTGCAGTAATCGATTGAGTGTCCGGCAAAGCAAAGCGGACAGGTGACTCACGAAGGCGCCAGCGGATGAACAAAACCCGCCGGCGCCGCCTGCACCAAACTCAACGGGAGCAATCATGGCAACCATTCATATAGACGTCGTCAGTGCGGAAGACGAGCTCTTCTCCGGAGAGGCCCGTTTCGTCGCGCTGCCGGGCGAGGCCGGTGAACTGGGCATTCTGCCCGGGCACACGCCGCTGATCACACGAATCAAGCCGGGCGCGGTGCGTATCGAGACTGCCTCGGGCGAGGAAGAATTCGTCTTCGTCGCCGGCGGCATTCTCGAAGTCCAACCCGACAGCGTGACGGTGCTGGCCGATACGGCGATGCGCGGCAACGACCTGGACGAGGCGAAGGCGGCCGAAGCCAAGCGTCGCGCCGAAGAAGCGCTTTCCAACAAGGGCTCGAACATCGAGTACGCGAAAGCCCAGGCGGAGCTGGCCGAGGCGGTTGCGCAACTCGCGACGATTCAGCGGTTCCGCAAGAAAAAAGCCTGACGCGACGAGCATCGCGCAGACGCGCGTCAGCAAAGACAAAAGGCGGCTTCGGCCGCCTTTTGTCTTTCTGGTTGGCGTGATGGTATCGATCAGGCCACGCTCGTGCGTGAACTGTCGGGAACACCATATTGACAATTCGAGACATCGGAAAACTCTGATGCACGTGAATTCCCCTCGCGTCGCAACTCAAGCAATCCAAAGACAAACGGATCGACGCACTCCGATATGTCAATGTTGCTTGGCGCGCATGCATAGGACTACGCATTAGGAAATTGCCGTTTAATCGCGTTGGATAAATGGAATCGTCCTAAAGTCAGCGATATGTAATCGTTGCTATCTTCCGCAAGCTAAACCCCCCCAAGAGGCGCGCACGGCGTCTCCTGGAAAAGTTCACGCTTAACGAAGATGGTCGACAGGATGATGTCTTTGCTCGAGAGGCGGTCACGCCTGCTGAAATATTGCGCCCAGTGGTGCGTTGACGCGGTCCGGAGCCATTCAATCCGGAGCCTGATACCAGGCGCTTTGCTCGCCGTCGGGCTGGCCATGGGGTCGCCGTCGGCGTCGGCCGTGAAAGTCGAGCAAATCGGCGATCTGGCGCACTCCACGGCGGCGAATCCCGCCCAGTTCAACATCGGCGACCTGATCCACGTGGCCATGACCTGGCGCCATAACTCGTGGGGCTTCGAATCCTGCTATTTCTCCGTGATCGCGCCCGGCGATGGGGCGTCCTACGGATTCAGCGACATCAACGGCAGTTGCGATCGGCGCGACTATCCCGACGGTCGGGTGCCAAAACGGGGCTACGAGGTGATCGATACGGCGAAACCACTCTATGCGGGCGAGCTGTCCTTGAATTTGGTCCCCGGCCAGACGTATGAGGCGGTAACGGAAATTTATCCGTGGCGCAACACCGAGCCAGGCGTGAGTTCACGATACTTCAAGATCCGTCCGCTCTCCGGTGGCGTGTCTACCGCCACACCGCACAAACACGTCCAGGGGCGCGTCGACATCACCGGCGCGTGGCGGGGTAACGGCGCGACCGGCACCGTCAAGGCCTGGTACAAGAAAGATGGGGTCGGCCCCTACATTCTGGCCGGTCAGGGGTTGGGGTGGTTTTCCCTCTACAACTTGCCCGCCGGACGCCAGACGTTGGAGTTTTACGTCTACTACGAGGGCAAGTTTGAAACCTATGTCGGCAGTAAAACTGTCGACGTCCTCGCTGGGGGTGTCACGGCGCTGCGCCTCGAAGACAAGCGGCTGCGGGTAAATGGCTGGGTTGACGGAGGTGTGAAACAAATAAAAATGGAAACGGTCTGGCCGGAGGCGATCGACCTAGGTACCTGTGCGGTCAGCGATGGTAAATTTTCGTGCCTGTCCGAGAAGGCAT
Organism: Burkholderiales bacterium; assembly: GCA_018971155.1. Taxonomy (GTDB): domain Bacteria; phylum Pseudomonadota; class Gammaproteobacteria; order Burkholderiales; family Burkholderiaceae; genus Pandoraea. Next base: position 5,827 of record JAGXBI010000103.1, on the reverse strand, counting down.
TGAGGGCCCGTTGGCACGACATAAGAATCACCGCCAGCCGGGGCAGCACGGACCTCATCCTTCTCAACCGGCAGCACATCGACGTCACCCCCAGCGCGCGCTGGGCTGACGACAATCCCGGCATCAGGCTGCAAGGCCAGCCATTCAGGCTCGCCGTGGACAAGGGCGAGGAGGCAACGCACCTGCAGGCCTATTGGCGACGCGGCGAAAAGGGTCTTTGGCACGTCAGCGGAGACCTCAAGCTTGACAGCGACCGCAGCGTGGTTCTCCCCGATACTGCGGATTGGCTGCCAACCGACCGATCGCAGTACATGGTCATATTCTGGGTCAGGCGGGGTAGCGCAAACTGGTCACCGGATTCGGAGATTCGCAGCTTTCAAGTAAAGCCGTTGCCGCCAGAGTGGAGCAAGCCGCCCGCCGGCTCGGCGCCGGGACGCAAAGTCAGCGTCACGCTCAGGCCACCGCCCGGCGTCGACGTCGTGCAGCCGCAATGGCGCCGTGAGGGCGGTGACTGGACAGACGGCCAAGCGGTTGCGCTGCAAAACACACGAACCCAGGACCATACAATCGCGATCGCCGAATCGGCCGCGTGGTCGAGTGGGCATTACGACATCCGTCTGCGCGTGCGCAAGAACGAGGGCCTCTGGTCGGAGCCGTCCGAGGCAAAATCCGTCGTCATGCGCCCGTCGAGTCCCGCAGGCGTGTTCCGTGACAGCACGCTGACGGTATTCGATCAACACGGCAAGCCGTTGATGGGCGGAGCGAGTGTCACGGTTGGCGACCAAATCACCTATCGTCTGAAACTGGCGGCCGCGTCTGCCGCCGAGCAGATCGACCTGTCGCTGAGTCTGGCCGGCGCACCGCAACTGGAAGGCCAGGCGGGTACGCTGCGCTATCGCGCCGCGCTGAGCGACCCGGGCGGCGGCACGAAGCCGATCGACACCACGCGGCTCAACAAAGGCTGGACCGGCGCGGGAGCGGCGTTCGGGGCGACCACGCGTTTGCTGGTCAGCGGGGAAGACGCACCGGGCATGCTGGCCGGCAAACACGCGGTGATCGACATACCGGTGACGGTGTCGCGGCCGGGCCAGATTGGCGGGGTCAAGGTGATCGCGCGCGGACACAGCGACGGGCAGCCGCTGGCGGGGCAGCACGAGATCGCGGCGCTCGATCTCAGGGCGGTGATGCCCAGGCCGCAATGGGTGTGGCCGGCAACCGACAGCGAGGAACTGCTGGCGGGCCAGACGCTGCGCATCCGGGGGCAAACGCATCCAAGCGCCGACCACGTCAAATTCCGGTGGCGCGACTGGCGCGACGGCCAGTACCACAGCACAAACGATATTCCCATTGAACCCGATGCGAACGGTCGATTCGACGTCGAGCTGCCGGATGCCAAGGCGTGGGTGCCCACCGCAAGCGGCGAAAGCTACCAGCTCAAATTCCTCGTCAGCAGCGCAGGCTACGCATCAGCCTGGACTGGCGTGCGCCACCTGCGGGTGCGCTCCGGGGCGGGCGTGTTGGCGGGGAGTTCATTGACGGTGTACCGGGGTGAGCGCGAGTTGGGTGCCAACGCGGGTGTTGCCGCGGGCGAGGGTTTGACTTTGCGCCTGCGCATGCAAGCCTCGCATACGGCCCTGGGGCTGCAATGGTCGCTGGTCTTGCCGGCGGGGCTGGAACGAGCCGGTGCGCCGATGTACCGTGCCGACCTGAGCGATCAGGGGCGGCCGCCGCTGATCGGCGGGCTGGTGCAAATCGGAGCCGACACGCTCAACCCGCAATGGCGCGGCACGGGCAGCGCGTTTGCGGTGAGCGCGCAGCTGCTCGACCCGGTGCAATCGCTGCTGGGCCTGGTGGGCGGCAAGCACGCGGTGCTCGATATCCCCGTGCGGGTCAAGGCCGGTGCGCAAGGCGCAATCCAGGTCAAGGCGGCCGGGCGGGCCAATTTCGTCAGCCAGCAGGACCTGGCCGCGCCGCCGTTGCTGATTGCCCGCATCCCGGTCCAGGATGCGATGACGGTCACCTTTGCGCCGTTTGCCAAGGACGACAGGCAGCCCGGCGAGGCGGTGTTGTACCGCGTGGTGCTCAACGCGACCAAGGCGCTCAGCGACGTGCAACTGCAATACCGCCTGCCGGCCGGCCTGAAGCAACACGGCACACCGGTGTTCGACGCGCAAAGCGATCTGCAGCAGGGGCTTGAGGCTACCTGGGACGGGTCGCCGCAGCATAGTGCGTTGCTGGCCCCTGGGGCGATGCTCAAGGCGGGACGCCGGGCCATCATCAAAATCCCGCTGCAGGTCGCGCCGGAGGCGGTCGACAGCCGCATCGACAGTCGCGTCGAGGCGGCGGCGGGCAATGTCGCCGGCACGGCCGAGGCGCGTCACACATTGCGCGTGATACCCGACAAGACACCCGACGGCGGCCCGTTGCGGTTGAAGACGCATGTCGACAAAGACAATGCCAGGCCGGGCGGGACGCTTGCGTACACGATCGAATTCATGAATCGCTCGGATCAGCCGCTGCACGAACTGACGATTCGGGAGCTCGTGCCGGCCCACACCACGCTGATACCGCAAAGCGCGCAGTGCAAGCAGATACCCGCGGCGCTGGCGTGCCGGGTGGAGGCGCCCGACGAGGACAACGACATGGTCGGCGGCGCGCAGATACGGTGGACTTTCTCGGGGAGCCTGCCGCCCGGCGAGCGGGGCACGGTCGGCTTCAAGGTGCGTCTCGAGCGCTGAGCGGGCCCGATCCGCGGGCGGCGCCTTCCGGTGCCGCCCCTGGCAAAAGCGGGATCGAAAATCCGGACCTTCCCTGATCCTCGTCAAGCTATTTTTACGTTAACGTAAACGTCAAACAACGCAGGCACGCTATGCTTCAAACAGGCATGGTTGAACCCGGCTGTCCGGCATTCGGGCAAGGCGGGCGCCGCAGAAAAAAATACATCGCATTCGCCTGTGCGCCATCGTGGCGGCCGGCGCCCTGCTGTTACTGGAGGAGACGCAGGATGGATCAAGTAAATGCCGGCTTGGCGCCGCGTGACGGCCTGTCCTACGTCAAAGGCGACACCGCCGTGCCGCTCTCGGAGGCGACCATCCCGCAACTATTGGCGCACAGCGTGCAACGCTATCCCGAGCGCCCGGCGGTGGTGTTTCGCGAACAGCAAATCCGCTGGAACTGGCGCGAGTTCAGCCGGGCGGTCGATGCCCTGGCGCTCGGCCTGCACCGGCTCGGCCTGCGCAAGGGCGATCGCCTCGGCATCTGGTCGCCCAATCGGGTCGAATGGCTGGTCACGCAATTCGCCACCGCGCGCCTGGGCATCATTCTGGTCAACATCAACCCGGCCTATCGGCTCGCCGAACTCGAGTATGCGCTCAACAAAGTCGGCTGCAAGGCCATCATCGCCGCCGAATCGTTCAAGACCTCGCAATACCTGGCGATGCTGCAGACCCTTGCGCCCGAACTCGCGCAATGCGAAGCCGGGCAACTGCATGCGCAGAAGCTGCCCGACTTGCGTATCGTGATCCGCATGGGGGCGGCCCGCACGCCCGGCATGTTCAACTACGACGACATCGTCGCGGGCACGGCCAACGCGGCGGTCGACGAGCTCGATGCCATCACCGCGACGCTCGACGCGCACGACGCCGTCAACATCCAGTTCACCAGCGGCACCACCGGCAACCCGAAGGGCGCCACGCTCACGCACCACAATATCGTCAACAACGGCCGCTTCATCGCGATGGCCATGCGTTTCTCCGAGCAGGACAGCCTGTGCATTCCGGTGCCGCTCTATCACTGCTTCGGCATGGTGCTGGCAGTGCTGGCCTGCGTGAGCACGGGCGCCAACATGGTGTTTCCCGGCGAGGCATTCGATCCGGCGGCCACCATGCGCGCCGTGGCGCAGGAACGTTGCAGCGCCCTGCATGGAGTGCCGACCATGTTCATCGCGCAGCTCGATCATCCCGATTTCCCGAAATACGATTTCTCGTCGCTGCGCACCGGCATCATGGCCGGCTCGCCCTGTCCGATCGAGACCATGAAACGGGTGATTTCGCAGATGCACATGAGCGAAGTCACCATTGCCTACGGCATGACCGAAACCAGCCCGGTGTCGTTCCAGAGTTCGACCGACGATCCGCTGGAAAAACGCGTCACCACCGTCGGCCGCGTGCAGCCTCACCTCGAGGTCAAGCTGGTCGACGCCAGCGGCGCGATCGTCCCGGTCGGCGAAAAGGGCGAACTGTGTACGCGCGGCTACTCGGTCATGCTGGGCTACTGGGGCGACGAAGCGAAAACGCGCGAGGCCATCCGCGACGGCTGGATGCACACGGGCGATCTCGCCACCCTCGACGAGGCCGGTTACTGCAACATCGTCGGGCGGGTCAAGGACATGCTGATCCGCGGCGGCGAGAACATCTATCCCCGCGAAATCGAGGAATTCCTGTTCCGTCACCCAAAAATCCAGGCCGTGCAGGTGTTCGGCGTGCCCGATGCGAAATATGGCGAGGAAGTCTGCGCCTGGGTGGTGCTCAAGCCCGGCCAGAGCGCCACCGAAGACGAGATTCGCGCGTTCTGCCAGGATCAGATCGCGCACTACAAGATCCCGCGCTACATCCGCTTCGTCAACGAAATGCCCATGACCGTAACGGGCAAAGTGCAAAAATTCATCATGCGCGCATCGATGGTCGACGAACTCGGCCTGACCGAGAGCAAAACCGCCTAGCGAGGGCCGTCGGCGGCGCGATCGGTTCAAGGCCCGATATCGCCGGCCGGCCACACCCCGTTCTCACGCACGAACCGCCGCCGCGCCAACTTGTAACCATCTGTAAAGATGCTGTTACTCGTCTGGCGGCGTCGGCATAGTACGCTCCATGTCTTAAAAAATTTTTTCGGTAGCGCCTAAAGTTTTCCCGACGCCGGCCGAAATATAGACATCGCTTCGCGCAGCGCCGGGCGAGACGGCCGGTCGCGCGATCGGCATCCATATTGTGGCGAAGCGGATTTTTTCGCGATGCGCCCGCTCAGGTCCTCCCATCAAGGCTTTCCAGCCGGCAGGGAAAGTTTTCCTATGCCTGTAGGAAAAATACCTACACAAAATTTCCGAAAAACTTATAGTCCGTGCGGATGAATCTCTGATTTTTTTCCGCCGCGGATCGCTGCAAAATTGCAACCGAGATTGGGCCAGTGTCGCCAAAACCACAATCTACGGGGGTTACATGAGTAACAGCGAAACACTCAACGAGATCCGGGAAATTAACCTTTCCTATCTGGTGCTAGCGCAACGTTTGATTCGCGAGGATCGCGCTGCAGCAATGTTCCGTCTGGGTGTCAGCGAAGAGTTGGCCGACGTTCTGAGCCGACTCACGCTAGCGCAACTGGTCAAACTCGCCTCATCCAATCTGTTGTTGTGCCGCTTCCGTTTCGACGATCACGCGATCCTCTCGAATCTGACGCATACGGCCAAGGACATTGCCGTGCAGCAGTCGCACGCATCGATCCTGCTGGCGAGCCAGCCGGTCGAGGCCATTGGCTGACACGGTGGCCGCAGCCGGTCGAAGCCGATCGAGCGCGGCCCGAGGCATGTCTATTCGTTTGTTGCAGGAATGAGCACTATGCGCAGCAAAAGCGTGGTTCACGAAGCCAAGCAGATTCAGCTGGCGATCGAACTGGTCGAGTTGGGAGCCCGCCTCCAGATGCTGGAGGCCGAGACCACGCTGAGCCGCGATCGGCTCATCAAGCTCTACAAAGAACTCAAGGGCGTCTCGCCGCCCAAGGGCATGCTGCCGTTTTCCACCGACTGGTTCGTCACCTGGCTGCCGAACATTCACTC
>JAGXBI010000102.1 GCA_018971155.1 Burkholderiales bacterium | reverse complement strand
GCCCTGCGGCCCGTATCGTTCCGAGTGGGGCGCCAGGCGGGCGACCGAGAAGGTATCGCCTTCGGTCAGATGGCGCGTCACACCATCGCAGGTGAGCCACATATCGCCCTGCGTGACGAGCCCGCGCGCGTCGAAATCGTGAGCGTGCGTGTCGAGGTTTGTATCGGGCGCCCAGCGGCGCTCGAGTATCTCGTCGAAACCGGCAGCACGAGCTTCGACGGCAAACTCGTCAAAGGCTTTTGCGGTCATGATTGTCTCCAACACAAACGACTTTGCGGCGATGCCGCCGCTGAACCATCAGGGGGCAGCATCGCATCCGGTCACTGCGGGCTTTCAGCTATCGGTTAGCAGCATGCAGGGGACGGGGCCCGCAAGGCCGAGACCCAGGCGGGCGCTGCTGGACTCAAACCAGCGTCAAATCGACTTCGATATTGCCGCGTGTCGCGTTCGAGTAGGGGCAAACCTGGTGCGCGGTATCGACCAGATCTTGCGCCACGGCCCGGTCGAGGCCGGGCAGATGGATTGCCATTTTGACCGCAATACCGAAGCCGGCGGGAATGGGGCCGATGTCGACGCTGGCGTCGATGGAAGCATCAGCGGGCACCACGACTTTCTTCATCCCTGCCACATGCTTGAGCGCGCCCATGAAGCAAGCCGAATAGCCGGCGGCAAAGAGCTGCTCGGGATTGGTCGCGTTGCCGGCGCCGCCCATGACTTTGGGCAGTGCGAGCTTGACGTCCAGCAATCCATCATCGCTCACCGAGCGGCCGTCGCGACCACCCGTGGTATGAGCTTTGGCGGTGTAAATAACTTTGTCGAGTTTCGTCGTCATCATGCGTCCTTGGATAGATTGAATCAGTGGGATTGAAGGGAAATCAGGCCACCAGCCGTTGGCGGAAGGCCTTCACGCTTTGGCTCAGAGAGATTAATTCAGATACCGAACATCCCGAGAGCTGGCGAATGCACGAGGGTATGCCCGCGGCCGTGCCCTTGAGATCGTTACCCGCCTTCGACAACTTCACGCGCACGCGGCGCTCGTCGTCGGCGTCGCGCAATCTGCTGAGCAAGCCGTTTGCTTCCATGCGTTTGAGCAATGGCGTCAACGTGCCGGAATCCAGAAACAGGCGTTCGCCGATTTCCGACACCATCAACCCATCGCTCTCCCACAACACCAGCATCACCAGATATTGCGGATAAGTCAGCCCGATCGCATCGAGCAACGGCTTGTAGATTTTCGTCATGGCAAGCGACGTCGAATACAGTGCAAAACACAGCTGATTCTCGAGACGCAGGTCATCACTCGAGCTTGGATCGGCGGGTTTGGATTTCTTTTGCATGGCTTAAAGATAGTACACAATCAAATTGCGTGCAATTTAAAATTTCAATCGACTGTATTGTGCGGCGCTGTTGAAAAACCACCGTTTGGGTCTGCCAGCCAGTAACGGCGGGGAACGCCGCGCCTGATTGTTCATTCAGACTGCAGATGTGAATATTCGGCTAATTCTCATGTTTCAAAATTACGCCGACTCGCATAATGCTTGCACCTCTTTGTGCAGAGGTCGGCCTTTTCATCCCCGTGAAAGGCTCGTTTTTACCCGCCCTCGTGGCGGGTTTTTTTTTACCTGCGGCGGGCATCCCCATACCCGGCGCACGCGGTATCAGTGCGCCGAATCAATAGAACGGGATCGAGAAGTTCGCGTTGAGCGACTCGAAACGATAGGCCCACCCTCCGGCCCCTGGTGCTACCGGGGCCAACGGCGAGCCCACCCGCTGCAACAAGGAGAAATCGACATAACCCATGCCGAGATAATGTCGCTGCGTCAGGCCGATTTGGGCGTAGGTGTTGCCGGTGGATTGGTCGCCAGCCGCCTGATCGATGCTGCGCGTGACCGAGAACAACAGGGATGTCTGGCCGTCTCGCGAGCCGTCCAGCACGTGCCGCACGCGCCATTGCAGCGAGTGGAAGGCATTGTCGCTCGACGGCACGCTCTGATCGGTCGAAAAGATCGAACTGCCGGTAACACCGAATGTCCACGCGTCGCTCCACGGTATCGTGTAGTTGGCCTTCAGGCCCTGGTTGGTCGGATCGTTCGCCGCATTCTGCAGATCCTTGCTCCAGGTGGTATTGAGCAGACCGCGCAGCCCCAAGGGGTCGTTGACTGTCAAGCCGGCGGTACCCTCCATCTTGCCGGTGCTGGTCATGCCGTTGTTGTTCAGGCCCACGTTGAACTGCCAGGGCCGCTCGTTGATGATTTGCCAACCCACGTCGCCCTCGCCCGGCACGCTGCTGCGCCGTACATTCAGGGTCGGCAGCCAACTGCCGCGTTGCGGTTGATATTGGGTGATCGCGTAACGGATATTCTGCGTGATGCGGCTTGCGTCACGCGCTTCGAGCCGGAAGCAGTCCGACACCAGTGGGCTCCGGTTGGCGAGCGCAGGCGGCGCAACCGCCGACGCGCTTGACGGTGCCGGCGCGCTCGGCGCGCCGGCTTGTTCCGGCACGCTGCCGTCGGCCTGGGATGCGCCTGCCGGCTGGGGCAGCGGTGTGACTTCGAGGTTGCCAGACGTTATCGGAGCGGCCGTGACTTCGGTCAACGGAGCAGTCACGATCGAATGCCGGCCGAGTTCGCCGCCATTATTGAATGTCTGGCGAGGCAGCGCGACGTCGGCCGATGTCGATGACCATTGGCTTGCCTGCAACGTGAACCCATAGGCGGCCGAGGCCAGGAAACAGGGTGTGCTGGCCGCCTGGGCCAGGCCCTGGCAACCCGCAACGCCGGCGGCACAGAGCCAGATCCACTTCATGAAACGTCCGAGAGAAACCATGCTGCCGTCAAATGAATAACACTTCAGTCGTCAAAGCGATATTTTAGTGCCTTAAATTTGTTCGGTGGATGCATGCGCACGGAACCAACGGGAGATTTATCGACTCCCATGAGTGCAGGACTTCCCCAGAAGTAATTTCACCCGCCTCCGGCATCTCGCCGTCGGCGGGTTTTTTTCGTCCTCGACCATCGAAGGGTACGGGCCGATGTCGGTCCGTCTTGTCTTGGTGACGTACGATTGCCGAGCTCACGCGATTGGCGCGGACGGTGCCGGAATTCGCCGCTGAGCCTCATCCGCCCCGTCGATAGGGTTCAGACTCTCGATAGAGTCGCTCGAACTCCTTCCGATACCTGTCGAGCAACGCCGGCGCGCCACGAAAAATATTGAAATTCTCGGCATTTTTTTCATCACCCGCGCGCGTGAAATTCATCGATCCGAATCCCAAAGAGCGATCCGCAATGATGAATTTGTGATGCATGATCGCGTATTTTTTATCGATCACTACGTCGATGCCAGCCCGCGCAAGATAGGTGGCGCCGCTGTATCGGTCGGTCTCATTGGCCGAATCGAGCACTACTCGCACCTGCACGCCGCGAGCGTGGGCTCGCTTGAGCGCCCGGGCAATCGGATACGAGGTCAGGAGATAGCCGGCCAGCATGACGCGCTGACGGGCGCCGTCGATCATGCCGACGACCGCGCGCGCCGCACCGCCGTCGGGTGAGAAGTACACCTGCACGGTGGCGCCGCGCAGCACCATCGGCGGGTTGGTTTGCGCGTGTAATGCGCCGGCAAGGAACAACAACACGGCGGCATAGCGTGAAAAGCGTCGCATGAGGTTCGGCAGGAAGCGTTTAAGAGGCCGGCCATTGTAGCGGCAAGGCAAGCGTTACGACCCGGACGCGACCACGCCAACGCGACTCCCGGAAAATTCCTGCCGCCACTGGGGCGTTATCCCGCAACTCGGACGCAAAGTGCATCCAAATCGCGCGACCGGCCGTATCTACGAATATCGTTGCCGCCCAGCACTTTTCGTGGAGATTTTATGACTGGTTCGATCTGGTCCAGGTTTTTTCTGACGCCGCTCTTACTGGGCTGCCTCGCCGCCTGCTCGCCACTGCGCACCATCGATCGCCTGACGCCCGATAATACCTACCACCTGAGCGCGGGCATCGCCTATGGCCCGCTGGCGCGGCAGAAGCTCGACATCTATGCGCCGCTTGGCGCGACCCGGCCAACACCAGTGGTGGTGTTTTTCTACGGTGGCAACTGGGATAGCGGGGCTCGCGGCGAGTACCGTTTCGTCGGCGAGGCGCTCGCCGCGCGCGGCATCACGGCGGTGATCGCCGATTACCGGCTGTACCCGCAGGTGGTCTATCCGGCATTTGTGGAGGACTCCGCGCGCGCAGTTGCATGGACGCTGGCGCACATTGGTTCCTATGGTGGAGATCCGCACCGGCTGTTCGTGATGGGACACAGTGCCGGCGCCTACAACGCCGCCATGGTGGCACTCGATCCGCGCTGGCTGGCCAGCTTCGGCGACTCGCCGACCATGCTCGGCGGCTGGATCGGATTGGCCGGTCCGTACAATTTTCTGCCGATCGACGTTGACGAGATCAAGCCGATTTTCCTGTTCCCGCATACGCCAGCTGCCTCGCAGCCGATCAATCATGTCGGCGCAAACGCGCCGCCCGCCTTGTTGCTCACCGGCTCGGCCGACACGATCGTCAGCCCGATACGCAATTCCGGTGCGCTGGCTGCCGCGTTGCGCGCCGCGCACGACCCGGTCCAGACCGAAAACTATCGGGGTGTGACGCATGCGCTGCTGATCGGCTCGTTCGCCAGGCCGCTGCGCTGGGTCGCGCCGGCGCTGGCACAGGTGGTGGCGTTCGTGAAGCACACGGTGCCGGCCCACCCGAGTCCCGACCATGTGGCGCAGATCCTGCCGCGCGGGGCGTCGTGATGGCCGGCCGCGAGATGGGGGGCGCGGCGGCCGTGCCAGGAGGCGGCTCAGCGCAGTCCGTCGAAACAAACGCGCAGCATGCTGGCGACGATCGCCTCGTCGTCGAGTTGGCTGTACAGGCGCAGGTAGTCGACCGACGGGTCGCAAGTGCGGGCGTAGTAGCTGAACAGGATCACGTCGTCGGGCAAGGCGGCGTCGAGTTGTCCGGCGGCCTTCGCCTGGCGCACCAGCGCCTTGAGCTGCTGGTGCAGCTTGAGCACCCGCGCGACATAGCGCAGGTTGCGCGTCAGCATGTCCCTCACGTGGGGGCTGGTCGACGGCAGGAACGGCAGCCCGCCGCCCAGCCGCACGCGCAGCGCCCACTCAAGCAAATCGCTCAGGCGCTGCAGCGGCGTGAGCGTCGCGGGCATTTGCCCGAGATGCTCGATGGCGCCGTCGATCAGGCGGATCAATGCCTCGCCCACCAGATCCTCCTTGGACCTGAAGTGCTTGTAGAGGCTCGGTTTGGAGATACCGACCTCGAGCGCGACATCGTCCATCGTCATCAGATCGAAGCCCTTGCCGGCAAGCATCCGCGTGGCGGCGTCGAGAATCGCGTCCTCGCGCAATTTGAAGGCCTGATCCTTGAAACTCAATTTGTTGAAAATACTCATTGGTAAATATCGCTACTGTGTAGTAGTATTTTTTCCAGAATGGTTTAGAGCATCTTAGCATCGTTCCGGGCAAAGACAACGGAAAAAGCCGAAGAATCAGTAGAAATCTTTATTTAACAATAACTTACGGGAAATCCCGGAGATTAATCGAAGTTGCCGGAGAAGGTAAATCCATGGGGAAGCAAGCGATCAACAGCGTTAATCCGAACGCGCCGAATGGACTGCGCATTGCCGTGGTCGGCTCCGGCATCAGCGGCCTGGCCAGTGCCTATTTCCTGGCCAGGCGTCACGCGGTCACGCTGTTCGAGGCCGGCAGCTATCTCGGCGGCCACACCAATACCGTCGAGGCTGAGGTCGACGGCGAGCGCCATCCGGTCGACACGGGTTTCCTGGTTTTCAACGACCGGACTTACCCCAACCTGATCGCTCTGTTTGCCGAACTCGGCGTGGCAAGCCACCCCAGCGACATGACGTTTTCGGTATCGCTCGACCAGGGCCGGCTGGAATGGGCCGGCAGCGATCTGAACACGGTGTTCGCGCAACGCCAAAACCTGTTTTCGCCGAGTTTCCTGTCGATGCTGCACGATACGTTGCGTTTTAACGACGCCGCCGAGCGCCACCTTGCCGAATCCCAGCACACCGGCTGCTCGGTGGGAGAGTTGCTGATGGCGGGCGGGTACGGCGCGCCATTTCGCGACAACTATCTGCTGCCGATGGCCGCGGCGATCTGGTCGAGCGCGACGGCCGATATTCTGCGCTTTCCGGCCGCGACGTTTCTGCGTTTTTGCCTGAATCACGCGCTGCTGCAAATTCGTAACCGCCCGCAGTGGAGGACCGTGCTCGGCGGCGGGCGCGAGTACGTGCGCCGCATCGTGGCGCGGCTGGACGATGTGCGCCTCGATACGCCGATCCACGCGATCCAGCGCGATGCGGACGGCGTCACGCTGCTGACGCCGTCGGGCCCGGCGCGTTTCGACGCGGTGGTACTGGCCACCCATGCCCCGACTTCGCTGCGCCTGCTGATCGACGCCGACGATGCCGAGCGCGACACCCTGGGCGCGGTGCGTTACCAAAAGAATATCGCCCTGCTGCATACCGATACGCGCCTGCTGCCGAAGCGGCGGCGCGTTTGGTCGGCCTGGAACTACCTGGGCGGACGCGCGATTGCTGGCAGTCGCCCGGTGTGCGTGAGTTATTTGATCAATCAACTGCAACCGCTGCCGTTTCGCCGCCCGGTGGTCGTCACGCTCAATCCAATCGAGATGCCGGCCGAAGGCACCGAGCTGGAGCGCTTCGAGTATGAACACCCGCTGCTGGATCTGCCCGCCATCGCCGCCCAGCAACGCCTGCCGGCCCTGCAGGGCAAGCGCCGCACCTGGTATGCGGGCGCCTGGACCGGTTACGGCTTCCACGAGGACGGCCTCAAATCGGCGTTGCGCGTTGCACGGGATTTCGGTGTGTTGCCGGCCTGGGCCAAGTTATGAAAACCGCCCGTCCCTCGCAACGCATCGGCGATGACGCTCTGTTGCTCACCGGGCAAGTCATGCACGAGCGCCTGCGCCCGACGCGCAATCGCTTCGTCTACCCGGTATTTTGCGTGCGCCTGAACCTCGACCGGCTGGCCGGCCTGAACAGTTGGTGGTTCGGTATCAACCGCTGGCGGCTTTTGAGCTTTTTCGTGCGCGACTACGGCCCGCGCGACGGCAGCGACCTGGCCACCTGGATGCGCGCGCAACTGGCCGAGGCGGGCTTGCCCAACGATGGGCCGATCTGGCTGCAGACCTTTCCGCGCCTGTTCGGCTATGCCTTCAATCCGGTGAGTTTCTGGTACTGCCACGACAGCGCGGGCCAATTGCGGGCGTTGCTGGCGGAGGTCAACAACACCTTCGGCGAGCGTCACCGCTATCTGCTGGCTGCCGGCGACGCCGCGCCGATCGGCCCGGGCACGACGCTGACCTGCCGCAAGTCATTCCATGTTTCGCCGTTTTGCGAGGTCGAGGGGCATTACGAGTTCCGCCTGCGCGAGAGCGCCGGGACCGCCTTCACGGGCATCGATTACTTCGATCGCGACGGCCTGCTGTTACGCACCTCGGTCGGCGGGCGCAAGCAGCCATTCTCCCGCGCGCAGGTGCTGAGCGCCGTGCTACGGCAGCCGCTGCTGACCTTCGGCGTCGTCGCGCGCATTCATCGACAGGCGCTGCGCCTGTGGCTGCGCAAAGTCCCTTTTCACAGCAAACCCGCGCCCCCGGCGGTCGCGCAAACCATCCACGTCACCGAGTCCTCGTCGGAGAAACACCCATCATGAATCTCTCCCGTACTCTCTATTCGTCGCGCGCGCACATCCCGGCGCTGGCACGCGTTTTTCTCTCGCTGCTCGAGAAAATCCGTTGCGGGCATCTGGTGCTGATCACGCCCTCCGGCGAGCAGCGCGTGTTCGGCGACCCGCACGGCGCGCCCAGCGCCCGCCTGGAAGTCGTCGACTGGCGCGGCTGCGAGCTGGTATTGCGAGCCGGCGATATCGGCTTTGCCGATGCCTACCGCCGCGGCTGGATCAGTACGCCCGACCTCGCCGCGCTGCTGCGGCTGGCGATTCGCAATGAAGACGCCGTCTCGCAAACAGTGTGGGGAAATCGTCTGGCGCGCCTTTGGTACGGCCTGCTGCACCGGCTGCGTCCCAACACCAGGGCGGGTAGCCGGCGCAACATCCACGCCCACTACGATATCGGCAATCCGTTCTATGCGCTGTGGCTCGATCCGACGTGGAGCTACTCCAGCGCATGGTTCGACGGCGATCTGCAACGCCCGCTGGACGAAGCGCAAGCGGCGAAATATCAGCGCATCATCGATACGCTCGGCCTGCGCCCCGGCATGCACGTGCTCGAAATCGGCTGCGGCTGGGGCGGGTTCGCCCTGCACGCGGCGCGCCAGGGTATTCGCGTGCATGGCGTGACGATTTCCGAGGCGCAACTTGCACTGGCACGCCAACGCGTTAGCGAGGCCGGCCTCGGTACGCTGGTGACGCTGGCGCTATGCGACTACCGCGACATCGCCGGCCGGTACGATGCCGTGGTGTCGATCGAGATGTTCGAAGCGGTGGGCGAGCGTTTCTGGCCGGGCTTCTTCAAAGTGCTGCATGACCGGCTGGTGCCGGGTGGCAGCGCGCTGTTGCAATCGATCACGATCGACGAGTCGCGTTTTCTCGCGTATCGCGCGAGCAGCGATTTCATCCGCCACACGATTTTCCCCGGCGGCATGCTGCCGAGTCCGGAACGGCTGATCGAGACCGCCCGCCGCGCCAATCTGGCGAGCGGCGTTTCGCTCGCTTTCGGCAAGGACTACGCCGAGACACTGCGGCGCTGGCGCCAGGCCTTCGAGGCGCGCCTGGCCGAGGTGCGGCAGCAGGGATTCGACGAGGAATTCATCCGCCTGTGGCGCCTCTACCTGGCCTATTGCGAGGCGGGTTTCGACGAGGCCCGCACCGACGTCATGCAGTTCGTGCTGAAGCGGCAGGCCTGACATGCGCCGCTTCATTCCAGTGCTCTCGATCGCCCTGCTGCTGGCGCTGCCGCCGGCCTTTGCCGCACAGTTGCGCGGCTGGCGAGCGGACGTGCCAGCCGCGCAACTGTGCGGCCAGGGCGACTTTCGCGTGATCGGGTTCCTGGTTTATACCGCGCAAATGTGGCGCGCGTGCGACGCGGCGAGTCCGGCTGCGCCGTTTGCGACGCCGTTCGCGCTGAAACTGACTTATCACCGCCACATTACCCGCGCCCGGCTGGTGCAAAGCAGCCTCGACGAAATCACCCGGATGGCGGCACACCCGATCGATGCGGCCACCCTGCAGCAATGGCGCACGGCGATGCAGCACGCCTTCGTGGGCGTCGCGCCGGGCGACAGCATCACGGGCGTGTTCCTGCC
The DNA here is from genome assembly GCA_018971155.1 of Burkholderiales bacterium. Classification (GTDB taxonomy): domain Bacteria; phylum Pseudomonadota; class Gammaproteobacteria; order Burkholderiales; family Burkholderiaceae; genus Pandoraea. The sequence continues at coordinate 976 of JAGXBI010000102.1, read as the reverse complement.
TGGGCAGGGCGCGCGTTTTTATGCCGATGGCCATCTCACGGCGACCATCGACGATCCCGCATTCGCCAAGCGCTTCTTCGGTATCTGGCTCGATCGCGGGACGCGAGCGCCCGATCTTCGCCGGCAGTTGCTGGGACGGGCGCCATCATGAAAGAGAAGGCCTCCGCCCTCGCCGCCTATGGCGCGCTCGGCATGCCGCTGGCGATGGCCGCACTGCCGGTGTATGTGCAGGTGCCGATCTATTACACCGCCCACCTCGGACTGGCGTTGTCGCTCACGGGCACCGTGTTGTTCGCCGCCCGGCTGGTCGACACCGTGCAGGACCCCTGGCTGGGGCAATGGATCGATCGGCTGGCCCGCTGCGGACGACTCACGCCGATGCTCGCCGGCGCGGCCTTGTTACTGGCCGTGACGTTTGCCGGTCTGTGGCTGCCTCCGCTGTCCGGCAATGCGCTGGCCGCATGGCTCGCGCTCGCCCTGATCGCCGTCTACACCGCGCACAGCCTGCTGAACATCACCTACCTCGCCTGGGGCGCCCGCCTGGCGCCGAACACCACCGGGCTGACCAATGCCGCGGGCTGGCGCGAGGGTGCCGGACTGATCGGCGTGATGCTCGCCAGCGCCTTGCCGACCTGGCTGATGAACAGCCGGACGTGGCCAGCCGAGCGGGGCATGGCCGTCTATTCAGCGTTATTCGCCGTACTGCTGCTCATCGGACTGCTTGCATTGCTTCGCTATGCACCGCGCTGGCGGGATCCCGTCGTGGCAGTTGCGCCGAACTGGACGTCGACGCTGGCCAATGCGCGCTTTCGACAGCTGCTGGTGCCCTATTTCCTGAACGCCATATCCGTGTCGGTACCGGCCACGCTGGCGCTCTTTTTTATTGCCGACCGGCTGCAGGCGCCTCGCTGGTCGGGCTTGTTCCTGGCGATCTACTTCGCCGCCGGGGCCGCCGGCTTGCCAGGCTGGACACGGC
>JAGXBI010000452.1 GCA_018971155.1 Burkholderiales bacterium | reverse complement strand
GGCAGGCCCGCCTCGAAGAACATATCCTTGTGCGCCACCGGGATGCCGTGCAGTGGGCCACCCGGCAGCCCTTCCCGCGCGCGCTGGTCGAGTTGCGCGGCCCGCTCGAGCGCCCGGGCCGGGTAGGTGCGCACGAATCCATTGAAGCGCGCGGCTGAAGCATCGACCCGCGCAAGACAGGCGCTCGCCAGCGCGTGAGCGGCGGGGCGATCGCGCAGGTTTTCGACGGCTTCGCACAGCGAAGCCACGTTCGGCAGGCTCGCGTCGATGTCATTCATCGGCTTGCTCCGCCAGTCGCAGAACCCGGACGAAGTCGTCCGTAGCCAGCCAGTCCAGTGGCGCGGCCGCCCGGGCCACTATGCGTGTGACCGCCATGGCGCTTGCGACCAGGTCCGCCGCATCGCCCGGTGTCAGCGGCGCCGTGCCAAAAGCCGTCGCCCAGTCTTGTGCGGCGCGCGTCTGGCCGGCGCGATCATCTCCAGGCGTGTCTTGCTTATCGTGCGCTCTCGTTGTCATCTGATTCGTCCGCGGTTCCTGTCGAAGTGGGCCCGGGTGGGTTACTCGTCGTCCACGCCATGCCCGCGCTTGGGAATCAGCGCGCTGCGGATGAATTCCATGATCTGCACGCCGTCCTGGTTGAACGCGCGCGTATGTACCGTGACGATGCCCTGGGTTGGCCGCGAGCGGGATTCGCGCTTTTCCAGCACTTCGGATTCCGCGTACAGCGTGTCGCCGCAAAATACCGGCGCGGTCAGCTTGATCTCTTTCCAGCCCAGATTGGCGACCGCCTTGCCGCTCACGTCATTGACCGTCATGCCCAGCACGATGGCCACCGTCAGGCCGCTGTTGACCAGCAGACGACCGAACTCGCTCTTCGCCGCGTACGCCGCGTCGCAGTGCATCGGGTGGAAATTCATCGTCAGCAGCGAGAAATGGATATTGTCCGCCTCGGTGATGGTGCGCCCCGGGCGGTGTTCGTAAATATCGCCGACGATGAAATCTTCCAGATAGCGCCCGTAGCTGGCCCGAATGCGGCGCGTCTCGCTCGCGGCGGCATTTGCTTTTGTGTCCATGACTCCTCCGTTGAGTGTTTATTACTTTGTACGGACAAAGTATCGGCGATAAGAAAATGGAAGTCAAGCGCGCTGGATGAAAAACTGCGGACCAGGGGGACTCAACGCGATCGACGGTCCCGCACGGGTGCCGCTCGCCAGACCGGGAAAAGGCCGGCTCCGGGCGCACATCGATCGCCTGCCGCGCTAAGCCATGCCTAAGTTTCGGCGCTTAGAATGAAATCGTCAGTGCTTGCGGGGTATCCCGCCGCAGCTATCTGCAATTCGTTCGAAGTCCATCATATCGGGGTGAGACGGCGAGATCGCCAGCACGGTGGCGCGCTGCCCGTTGATCGTGTTGCGGCAGCTCCGCCATGCCTGCGGCATCGTCATTTGGATCACGCGAACGCGCCTACAGGACGCATCATGGAACATCTCAACACGTCACTCTTCCTGCTGATCAATGCCGCATCGAATCGGCCGCCGATGCCGCTCGGACCGCTCTCATACTTCTTCGCGCAGGACTTCATCTGGGTCGTGCCGCTCGGCCTGGTCGCCGGCTGGCTGCGTGGGTCCGCGCCTGTCAAGCAGGCGCTCGTTCTGGCGGCCTTGAGCGGCCTGACGGGGCTGCTGATCAACCAGCTGATCGGCATGGTGTGGGATCATCCGCGTCCGTTCGTGCTGGGGCTCGGCCACACCCTGATCGCCCATGCGCCGGATTCGTCGTTTCCGAGCGATCACTTGACGCTGATCTGGAGCGTGGCGCTCGCCCTTGTCCTGCAGTCCCGGTGGCGCCGCATCGGCGTGCTCGTGTTGCTGGCCGGTTTGCCGATCGCCTGGGCGAGGATCTACGTCGGGGTGCATTTTCCGCTGGATATGGCGGGTTCGCTGGCCGTGGGCGCAATCGCCGCTTGGCTGGCGCATGCGCTGCGCGACTCGCTGGTGGTGACCACCTA
>JAGXBI010000101.1 GCA_018971155.1 Burkholderiales bacterium | reverse complement strand
AGGTCCGGACGCGCGATGTTAAAATTTGCCATTACTTTGCCCAAACGCATGATTTCATTTGTGAAAAAATTCCTCGCTGGCATCGGGCTGGCTGTGAGCCTGTGCTGGCCCTACGCGGTGCGGGCGCAAACCCCCAGTTCGGCCGTCTCGGCGGCCGCTCCATTGACCGGCACGACCGCCACGGGCAGCGACTCCCCCGAGTTCGCCCGCCAACGCGCAGCACTGGATAACCAAAAGGCGTGGGCTGTCTACCATTACAAGGTTGCCGAGCGGGATTGCTACAGCCGGTTTTTCGTCAACCACTGCATCGATCAGGCCAGGGACGTCGAGCGTGACGCCCTGGCGAAAATTCGCGCTCAGCGCCTGAAAGTCGATGCGGACGAGCGGGCTGCGCGAGCCCAGGCGCGTGACCAGCGACTGGCCGAGAAGCGCGCGCAGACGCAGGCGCAGGCGCCGGAGCGCGAAGCCCAGCAGCGCCAGAACGCTGCCGATTATCAGGCCAGGCAGGCCGAATTCGAGCAGAAGAAGGTTCGGCGCACCGGCGAATTGCCGCAGCGCGCGGCCGATGCGAAGGCCTATGATGCCAAGCAGGCCGAGTTCCAGCAGAAGCTCGAGCAGGACCGGGCTGCCGCCGAGCGTCGTACCCAGGAGCGCGCGCAGAACGTGCAGAAATTCCAGCAGAAGCAGGCTGACGCCGCGCAACGCGCCAAGGACGTCGCGGCGCGTCGAGCAGCGGCACGGCGCAAGGCACAGGAACAACAGCAACAGCAACAGCAACAGCAACAGCAACAGCAACAGCAACAGCAGCAACAAGAGCAAAAGGCGCCACAGGGACAGTAACCTCCGGATCGTCATGGCGCGACCATACTCGCGGCGTGTAAGGAATGGCTATGCAAGATAATCTTCACTCGATCGGCCGGCGCATCATCGAACTGCAAATCGAGCACCGCGATCTCGATTATCTGGTCGACAAATTGATGGAAGAAGATAACTACGACGAACTGCAGTTGCGGCGGCTGAAGAAGCGGCGCCTCAAAATCAAGGACACGATTACGCTGCTCCAGTTGCAGCAGACGCCCGATACCCCGGCCTGAATGTCTTACTCCTGCGAACTGAACTGTTTTGACCAATTCCACCGCCAGTCTCGACGCTGCCGTGGCTGACGGCATCCTGCCGCAGCCGGCTCCGCAACATGCGAGCGAACTGGAGACCATCTTTGGGGCCGACGGTTTGCTGGCGCGTGCCATCGACGGATATCGGCCGCGCCCCGCGCAGCTCGAAATGGCGCGCGCCGTCAGCGCCGCGCTCGCCAGCCATGACACGTTGATCGCCGAGGCCGGCACTGGCACCGGCAAGACCTACGCGTATTTGGTGCCGGCCATGTTGTGGGGCGGCAAGACGATCATTTCGACCGGCACCAAGCATCTGCAGGACCAGTTGTTCGCACGGGATATCCCAACCGTGCGCGAGGCGCTGGCCGTGCCGGTATCGGTCGCGGTGCTCAAGGGCCGTGCCAATTACCTCTGCCACTATTATCTGGAGCGCGCCGAGCATGAGGGCCGCTTTGGCTCGCGCCATGAAATCGCGCAGTTGCGCGAGATCGTTCAGTTCGCCAAGCTCACCCGCAGCGGCGACAAGGCCGAGCTGGCCAGCGTGCCGGAGAATGCACCGATCTGGTCCCAGGTGACCTCGACGCGCGACAGTTGCCTGGGCGCCGATTGCCCGCGCTACAAGGACTGCTTTGTCATGCAGGCGCGCAAGGAAGCGCAGCAAGCAGACCTGGTGGTGGTCAACCACCATCTGTTTTTCGCCGATGTCATGCTGCGCGATACCGGCATTGCCGAACTGCTGCCGAGCGCCAACACGATCGTTTTCGACGAGGCGCACCAGTTGCCGGAGACCGCCACGCTGTTTTTCGGCCAAACCCTGTCGACCGGCCAATTGTTGGAGCTGGCTCGCGATGCGGTTGCCGAGGGTTTGGTGCACGCGCGCGACGCCGCCCAGTGGACCGCGCTGGGCGCGGCTCTCGAGCGGGCCGCGCGCGATGTGCGGCTGAGTTTTTCGCAAGACGCGTTGCGCGTGTCGGCGGCGCAGCTCGGCGAGTCTCATGCGTTGTTCGAGGCGCTCGATAAACTCGAGGCGGCTTTGCTCGACCTGATCGCCACGCTCGAAGCGCATGCCGAACGGGCCGAGGCGCTTGGCGCCTGCCTGCGGCGTGCAATCGATTTGCACCGTTTGCTGGCGCAGTGGCAGCATGCCGAGCCGCCCGGCGGCGAAGCAGCCGCGCAGATGGGCAAGGCGCCCGCCGGCGCACGCGACCAAGGCAGCGATACGGGCCAAGACGGCGAAAGCGCGAACGAGGGGGCCAGCGTGCGTTGGGTCGAGGTATTCTCGCACGCAGTGCAGCTTCACCTGACGCCGCTGTCGATCGCGCCGATCTTCGCCAAGCAGCGCGGCGGCGCGCCGCGCGCCTGGATCTTCACTTCCGCGACACTGTCGGTCAAGGGCAACTTTACCCACTATGCCGCGCAGCTTGGACTGGATGCCGCCAAGTCGATCTCGCTGCCCAGTCCGTTCGATTATGAAGCGCAGAGCCTGCTGTACGTGCCGCGCAATTTGCCGGCGCCGTCTGCGCTCGGCTTTACCGATGCGGTGCTCGAAGCGGCGCTGCCGGTGCTCGAAGTCAGCGGCGGCCGTGCGTTCCTGCTATGCACCACGCTGCGGGCGGTCAAGCGCGCCGCCGAACGCCTGCGCGACGAATTCGATCGGCGCGGCTGGTCGTATCCGTTGCTGGTGCAGGGCGATGCCAGCCGCACGGAGTTGCTCGACCGGTTTCGCGCGCTTGGCAATGCCGTGCTGATTGGCAGTCAAAGCTTCTGGGAGGGCGTGGACGTGCGCGGCGAGGCCCTTTCGCTGGTGATCATCGACAAATTGCCGTTTGCGCCGCCTGATGATCCGGTGCTGGCCGCACGGCTCGACGCGCTCGCCAGAAAGGGATTGAGCCCGTTCGCCGTGCATCAGTTGCCGCAAGCAGTGATTACGCTCAAGCAGGGTGCGGGCCGCCTGATTCGCTCCGAGAGCGATCGCGGGGTGTTGATGATCTGTGATGCACGCCTGGTCGAGAAACCCTACGGCAGGCGCATCTGGCAAAGCCTGCCGCCGTTCAGGCGCACCCGGGAGCTGCCGACCGTGTTGTCGTTCTTCGAACACGCCGAGTCTGCCGGCGCGCACTGAATAAGGATCGACGCTTGCCGGCGACCCAATAAAGCGCGACAGCTCAACGCGGGCTCCAAAGAAAAATGCCGTTCAACGAAAGTTGGACGGCATTTTTAGTTTGAACGGCATCTCCGGGCGCTCGTCGCGAGCGCGCCAGCGAGGCTTATGAATTGGTGCCGCCCCAGAATTGCCACCAGTGGGAACGCTTGCTGCGCTTGTAGCCGTAGGTGAGGTAGTCACTCTTCGGATAGGTTGCGGCCAACACGCGACGGGCATCGTCGCTCAGTTTGGTCAGATGAAGTTTTTTATAGGATTCGACCATGATCCACAGCGCGTCTTCCACGGCAGGCGCCCGGTTGAATTTCTTGATTGCATCCTGTGCGCGGTTTGCGGCGGCCAGGTAGGCGCCGCGATCGTAGTAATACTTCGCCACGAGCACTTCGTGCTTGGCCATCGCGTTGAGCGCGTAGCGCATGCGCTCGGCCGCGTCCTTCGCGTATTGGCTATTGGGATAATGCTCGACCAGGTACTTGAACGTTTCGTACGACTGTTCCAGGGCCTTCGGATCGCGTTCGCTCAGATCCTGGCCGCTGAACCGGCCGAACAGCCCGAGATTGTCGTCGAACGTGATCAGCCCTTTCAGGTAGTACGCATAGTCGATGATCGGGCTCGACGGGTGCAAGCGGATGAACCGGTCGACGTCGGCCATCGCCTGATCGGTATCGTTGTCCTTGTAGTGGGCGTAGGCGGTATTGATCTGCGCCTGCTCGGCGAACTTCCCGAACGGATCGCGACCCACGAGCATCGCGTTGTACTTCGCGGCCTTCGAGTAGTCGCGATCGGCCATGCTGCTCTGGGCTTCCGCGTATAATTTGCTGGTCGACCAGCTCTGCGTCTCGTCGACCTTCTCCGGCAGAACGCCACATGCGGCGAGTACGCTGGTCAGGCAGACCGCCAGCAGCGTCAACTTAGAAAATTTCAGGGCTTGCATGCTTTTCGCTTCACTTCTCAATGACCCGTTCGACAGTCCCGGATTATAGCCTAACCATTCCGCTTGCCACCGAAATTCCGGAGGATGGCGACGACGACGCGTCGATACCGGCGAGCGCTGGGGCGGGCGACGCGGCCGAGACGGCGGCGCTGGCCGGCACAGTGCCGCCTGAAGCCGCTGGCGAGCGGTTCGATAAAGTGCTTGCGCGCCTGTTTCCCGCTTACTCGCGCAGTCGCCTGCAGGACTGGATCGATGCGGGGAGGGTGAGCCTCGACGGAGCGCCGGCCAGGATGCGCCAGCGTGTTTCGGGCGGCGAGCAGGTGCTCGTGCGGCCCGCCGCGCTGCCGGAGCAGATGGCCTTTACGCCGGAACCGGTGGCGCTCGACGTCGTTTACGAGGATGAGCAGCTGGTGGTGCTGAACAAGCCTGCCGGGCTGGTCGTGCATCCGGCCGCAGGCAACTGGTCGGGCACCCTGCTCAATGGCCTGTTGCATCGATATGGCGAGGCGGCCGCGGGGTTGCCGCGCGCCGGCATCGTGCATCGCCTGGACAAGGATACTTCTGGCCTGATGGTCGTGGCGCGCACGCTGACCGCACAAACCGACCTGGTTCGCCAATTGCAGGCGCGCACGGTCAAGCGTTATTACGCGGCCGTGGTTTGGGGCACGCCGCCGGCTCGTGCGCTGGTCGACGCGCCGCTTGGGCGCGATCCCCGCGAGCGCACCCGCATGGCGGTGGTCGCCGGGGCGGCCGGCAAGCCGGCCCGCACCCGCTTGGCGACCCTGGCCAGCGGCCATTGGCAGGGGCAGCCCGTTTCGCTGGTGTTGTGCTCGCTCGACACCGGGCGCACGCACCAGATCCGCGTGCACCTGACTCATCTGGGGCATCCTTTGCTGGGCGATCCGGTATATCGCGGCCGCCACCCCCGTCCAGCGCTGCCCGGTGGGTTCGGGCGACAGGCGCTGCATGCCTGGCGGCTCGGCCTGTTGCATCCGGCCGACGGACGGCCGATGTCCTGGCAGAGCGAGTTGCCTGACGATATGCGTGACTTGCTGGGCGCCTTGGGGTTATCTTTCGATATGAACGAATTATTCGCATCAGAGCATATCGATGACCTTTTCGCCTCATCCTGACTGGATTTTGCCCGATTGGCCCGCGCCAGCCCGGGTGCGCGCTTTGTTTACCACCCGGGCCGGCGGCGTCAGCGTCGGCCCGCATGCCAGCTTGAATCTCGGCTTGAATGCCGGCGACGACGTCGCGGCGGTACAGGCCAATCGCGCACGTCTGGCTGCAGCCATCGGCGCACGCCCAGGGTGGCTGGCTCAAGTCCACGGGACTGCCGTTGCCAATGCCGATCAGGCGGCTTACGCCGCCACGCCGCCAGCGGCCGATGCCAGCGTGACGGTGGCCCCCGGGGTCGCGTGCGCGGTGCTCGTGGCGGACTGCCTGCCGGTTTTGCTGTGCGACGTCGAGGGCCGGGCCGTGGGTGCGGCGCATGCCGGGTGGCGCGGCTTGTGCGCCGGCGTGATCGAGCAGGCCGTGGCGACACTGCGCCAGCGTGTGGGTGGGCCCGCCGAATTGCTGGCCTGGCTTGGCCCGTCGATCGGCCCGACTCGCTTTGAAGTTGGCGCGGAAGTGCGCGACGCGTTCCTGGCGGCCGCCTTGCCCGGCGAGGACGTCGCGACAGAGGCGGCTTTCACACCCGTGCCGGGCACTGGTCCAGGCTCCGCATTGCCGCCAAAATATCTCGCCAGCCTGCCGGCGCTGGCCCGCTTGCGTCTGGCTCGCCATGACGTGACGCGGGTGTTTGGCGGCACCTGGTGCACGTATGACGCCCCGGCGCGTTTTTATTCCTACCGTCGCGATCGCGTCACGGGCCGCATGGCCGCGATGGTCTGGCTGGAAAAGGGACGCTGAGCGGCGCCCGGCGGTGTCTGGCGGTGCAGGGAGGCACGGGGTGGCGCGGGGTGGCGGGACGGTACCGCCCGATGGCAATACGAAACGACGGGGCCCGGAACGCGCGCGCCGGCGGATCGTCATTCGCCGGAAAATCGAGGGCGCTGTGACCGCGACCATGAAAATGACATATAGCCGCCCTAAAATGACCGCGCCCCATCGGGATAAACGTGCGTTCAAAAAGTACTGGAATGGCATCACAATGAATCTTGTCGTGAGCGACGTCAGTGACACGCTTGGCGCCAGACGCAAGAATGGCCCAAGCCGCCCGGTCGCTCCGGGTGATGCACAGATTCCTTGCCATTAAGCCATCATGAAATCCGCCAGCGCTCGTGTCGATCCCGCCTCCATGGCGGGCCTCTTCCCCGGATTCGGGACCTCCGCCGCTCAGGCTTCCAATATGTCCGAATGGTTCGACGCGCTGCGTCGCACGCTCGACCCGGCGTTTCTTTCGTCGCTGATGCCTGACGGCCTGGCCGCCGGGGCGGCGCGCGACAGTCATGCGGCGGCGCCCGCGCTCAAAATGGACCCAGCCCAACTCAATGCGATTCAGGCCGATTACTGGCGCGAATTCTCCGACCTGATGGCGCGCTGCTCCTCGCCGCCTGGGGACGGCCTCGCGCTTGCCGATCGCCGCTTTGCGGGCGATGGCTGGCGCAGCCCGGTGTATGCGATCCCGGCGGCGCTGTATCTGCTCAACGCGCGATTTCTCACGCGCCTGGCCGCGGCGGTCGAGGCCGACGCGAAGACGCGCGAACGCCTGCATTTTGCCGTCGAACAGTGGATTGCCGCGGCCGCGCCGAGTAATTTCATCGCGACCAACCCCGACGCGCAGCAGCGCCTGGTCGAAACGCAGGGCGAGAGCCTGCTGGCCGGGCTGCGGCACTTGCTGGCGGATTTCAGCAAGGGAAAAGTTTCGCAGACCGATGAAACGGCTTTCGAGCTGGGGCGCAATGTGGCCAGCACCGAGGGCGCGGTCGTGTTCGAGAACGACCTGATCCAACTGATCCAGTACAAGCCGCTGACGGGCACGGTGTTTCAGCGGCCGCTGCTGATCGTGCCGCCGTGCATCAACAAGTATTACATTCTCGATCTGCAGCCCGCCAACTCGCTGGTGCGCCATGCGGTGGAGCAGGGCCACACGGTTTTCATGGTGTCCTGGCGCAATGCCGACGAGACCCTGGCCGACAAACAGTGGGACGATTACATCGCCGAGGGCCCGCTCAAAGCCATCGAAGTGGTGCGGCAGATCAGCAAACAGAGCCAGATCAACGCACTGGGTTTCTGCGTGGGGGGGACGCTGCTGACGACCGCCCTGGCGGTGCTGGCCGGACGCGGCGAGCGCGGTGCCAAGGCCCCGGTCAAGAGTCTGACGCTGTTGACCACGTTCCTCGATTTCTCCGATACCGGCATTCTCGACGTCTTTATCGACAACGCTCACGTGCAATGGCGCGAGCAGACCATCGGCGGCAAGAACGGGCCGTGCGGGTTGATGCGTGGTGCGGAGCTGGCCAACACGTTTTCATTCCTGCGGCCCAACGAGCTGGTGTGGAACTATGTGGTCGACAATTACCTCAAGGGCCAGTCGCCGCCGGCGTTCGACCTGCTGTACTGGAACGGCGACAGCACCAATCTGGCTGGACCGATGTTCGCCTGGTACCTGCGCCACATGTACCTGCAGAATGATTTAAAGGAGCCCGGCCGATTGACGGTGTGCGGCGTGCCGGTCGATCTCGGCGCGATCGACGTGCCGGTCTACATCTACGGATCGCGCGAAGATCATATCGTGCCGTGGCGCGCCGCCTATGCGTCGACGGCGTTGCTCTCCGGGCCGAAGCGCTTCGTGCTGGGTGCCTCGGGCCATATCGCGGGGGTTATCAACCCGCCGGCCAAGCAGCGCCGCAGCTATTGGACCGGCGACGCGCTGCCGGCGGGCGCCGACGATTGGCTGGCCAATGCGCAGGAGCATCCCGGCAGCTGGTGGCCGGATTGGCATGCGTGGCTTGCGTCTCACGGCGGGCGGCGCGTCAAGGCGTCATCGGGCTATGGTAATGTCCAATACCAGCCGGTCGAGCCGGCGCCTGGCAGGTACGTCAAGGCGAAGGCTTGAAAATCAGGTAAAAGCGGGGCGTTTTTAATTTCATGAAGTCAAGGTGATCGTAATGACAGATATCGTTATCGTTTCAGCGGCCCGGTCCGCGGTCGGAAAATTCGGCGGCTCGCTGGCCAAGGTCCCCGCGCCGGAGATCGGTGCGCAGGTCGTGCGCGCGGTGTTGGAGCGCGCCGGGCTCGCGCCCGAGCAGATCAGCGAAGTCATTCTCGGTCAGGTGCTGACGGGGGGCTCGGGCCAGAACGTGGCGCGCCAGGCGTCGATCAAGGCGGGCTTGCCCAGCGCGGTGCCGGCCATGACAATCAACAAGGTGTGCGGCTCCGGACTCAAGGCGGTCATGCTGGCAGCCAATGCCATTCAGGCCGGCGACGCCGATATCGTCGTGGCCGGCGGCCAGGAAAACATGAGCGCGGCGCCGCATGTGCTGCCGGGTTCGCGTGACGGCTTCCGGATGGGCGACGCCAAGCTGATCGATACGATGATCGTCGACGGTCTGTGGGACGTCTACAACCAGTATCACATGGGCATCACGGCGGAAAACGTCGCCAAGGAATACGGCATCACGCGCGAAGCCCAGGACCGCCTGGCGGTGGAATCGCAGAATCGCGCCGAGGCCGCGCAGAAAGCGGGCCGCTTCGCCGAGGAAATCGTGCCGATCGCGATCCCGCAGCGCAAGGGCGACCCGGTGCTGTTCGAGCAGGACGAATACATCCGCCACGGCGCCACGCTGGAATCGCTCGCCGGCCTGAAGCCGGCGTTCACCAAGGATGGCACGGTCACCGCCGGCAATGCGTCCGGACTCAACGACGGCGCCGCAGCGGTCGTCGTGATGTCGGCCAAGCGTGCGGCCGAACTCGGCCTGACGCCGCTCGCGCGCATCGCCGCCTACGCCAACGCCGGGGTCGATCCCAAGGTCATGGGCATGGGGCCGGTGCCTGCCTCGCGTCGCTGCCTGGAGCGTGCCGGCTGGCGTGTCGACGATCTCGACCTGCTCGAAATCAACGAAGCCTTCGCCGCGCAGGCGCTGGCGGTGCATCAGCAAATGGGTTGGGACACCAGCAAGGTCAATGTCAACGGTGGCGCGATCGCCCTCGGGCATCCGATCGGCGCATCGGGCTGCCGCATTCTGGTGACGCTGCTGCATGAAATGGCGCGGCGCGGTGCCAGGAAAGGGCTTGCCTCGCTGTGTATCGGTGGTGGCATGGGGGTTGCGCTGGCAGTCGAGCGTGCCTGAGGCGTATCGCCCGGGCACTCGTCGCAAGCAGCATCGGTAATCTCAATTCAAGTGGTAAGTCAATAAATGGAGAATTCCATGACACAACGCATCGCCTACGTCACCGGTGGTATGGGCGGCATCGGCACCGCCATTTGCCAGCGGCTCTACAAGGAAGGTTTTCGTGTGGTGGCCGGCTGCGGCCCCAATTCCCCGCGCAAGGCAAAATGGCTGGCGGAACAAAAAGCGCTCGGCTTCGATTTTGTCGCCTCTGAGGGCAACGTCGCGGATTGGGACTCGACAACCGCGGCATTCGACAAGGTCAAGGCCGAAGTCGGCCAGATCGACGTGCTGGTGAACAACGCAGGCATTACGCGCGATGTCGTGCTGCGCAAAATGACCCGCGAAGACTGGAGCGCGGTGATCGACACCAATCTCAACAGCCTGTTCAACGTCACCAAGCAGGTCATCGAAGGCATGGTCGAGCGCGGCTGGGGGCGCATCATCAGCATCTCGTCGGTCAACGGCCAGAAGGGGCAATTCGGGCAGACCAACTACTCGACCGCGAAGGCCGGTATTCATGGCTTCACGATGGCGCTGGCGCAGGAAGTCGCGACCAAGGGCGTGACGGTCAATACCGTATCGCCTGGCTATATCGGTACCGATATGGTGCGCTCGATCCGTCCGGAAGTGCTCGAGAAGATCGTCGCGACGATTCCCGTCAAACGCCTGGGCGAGCCCTCCGAGATCGCCTCGATCTGCGCCTGGCTGGCATCCGAGGAATCCGCCTTCGCGACCGGCGCGGACTTTTCCCTGAACGGCGGGCTGCACATGGCGTAATGCCGGAGTCGGCCATGCCGCG
>JAGXBI010000100.1 GCA_018971155.1 Burkholderiales bacterium | reverse complement strand
AGGTTTCGCGGGGCTGTGCGCGGTCGAACGGGTCAATCGCCGGGCGACTCGCGCAGCCTTCGCCATAACGTCGAGCGGCTGATTCCCAGCCGTCGGCAGACTTCGTCGCGATCGCCACCGCATTCGGCGAGCATGGCGCGGATCAGCTCGCGCTGGCTTTGCTGGCTGATGTCGCGCAGCCCAAGTGCGGGCGGCGCGGCCAACGGCGTGGCGAATCCGGCAACCGGCCCGGCCAGCTCCGGAGCGATGTCGAGCCACTGCACCGAGCGCAGCGACGCGACATCGGGCAACGCCGCGCACGATACGGCGACGCGCTCGAGCACGTTTTCCAGTTCGCGCACATTGCCCGGCCACGCGTAGTTCTGCAGCAATGGCTCGAGCCCGGCCAGCAATTGCGCGGCGCCGAGCCGTGCGCCGGCACGCGCCAGTGCGCGCTCCAGCAAGCGCTGCGCCAGCGTCGCGATGTCGTCACGACGCGCGCGCAGCGGCGGCAAGGTCAGGCGCAGAATGTTGAGCCGATAGTAGAGATCTTCGCGAAAGTCGCCTTGCGCCACCAGTGCGCGCAGATCGCGGTGGGTGGCGGCAATCACCCGAACGTCGAACGGTATCGGCTCGTTCGCCCCCAGCCGCAGCACTTCGCGTTCCTGCAGCACGCGCAACAGGCGCGTTTGCAGCGGCAGCGGCATCTCGCCGATTTCGTCGAGAAACAGCGTGCCATTGTGCGCGGTCTCGAAAATCCCGGCCTTGCCGCCGCGCCGCGCGCCAGTAAACGCGCCTTCCTCGTAGCCGAACAACTCGCTCTCCAGCAGCGTCTCCGGAAATGCCGCGCAATTGATCGCGACGAACGGGTAGTCGGCGCGCCGGCTGGCATTGTGGATGCCCTGCGCGACGAGCTCCTTGCCGGTGCCGCTCGCGCCGTCGATCAATATCGTCGAATCGGTCGCGGCGTAGTGCCTGGCGAGCGTGCGGATGCGCTCGATCGGGGGTGATGTGCCGACCAGATCGTCGAGCCGGTAGCGGGCCACCAGATGACGCGGCCGATGGCGCGAACGCAGCGAACGGTCGATCCGGCTGACCGCCAGCGAGTCCTGGCAGGTCAGCACGGCGCCGGTCAGCACGCTCTGCTCGCGCAGGGGGATACGATTGACCACATAGGTCTTGCCAAGCAGCGGCACGATGGTTTCCAGCTCGGCCTCGCCGCTGGCCAACGTGCGCTGCAGGCTGAGTTCGGGCGCGACGCTGCCCAGCGTGCGGCCGCTCAGCGAGGTGCCGGCCTCCAGGCCGAGCATGGTCAGCATCGGCGCGTTGATCGATTGAATCCGCTCGTTGGTGTCGACCGCGATCACGCCGTCGCGCAGGTGGCGCAGGATCGTGTCGAGCCGCTCGCGCCGCCATGCCTCGATGCGGCTAAAGCGCGCGACTTCGAGCGCGGTTTCGAAGGCCGCGTGCACCGAGTCCTGCGAATAGAGAAAAATGCCCGCCATGCCGCTCTTCTCGGCCAGTTCCGTCACCAGCCCCGGGCCGACCACCGCCTCGACGCCGCGCTGGCGCAGCATTTGCACCAGATCCTCGGCGTCCTGGGCATTGCGGTAAGACCACTGGCCGACATCGAGCCCGAACGCGTTCTTGAAACGCTCGAATTCCAATACCGGCCGCGCATATGACACCAGCGCGATACGCGACGAAATGCGGCGCGCGCGCGCCAGCGCCTGCATTACGTCGAATCCGGTGACCTTGACCAGTACCACCGGCAAGGCCAGGCGCTCGCGCAGATACGCGCCGTTCGATCCTGCCGCGATAATGCCGTCGACCGTGCCCGCCGGCTGCGCGGCCAGTTCGTCGATCACCTCGTCGTAGCCCTTGTCGATGATCTGAATATCGGCGGCTGCTGCGTACTCCGGCACGATGTCGCGGTACAGCGCGCCCAGTTTGCTGATGCCCACCGCCCATAGCGTCGGCTTGCGCGACGTTGTCGCAACGGGACGTGTCAGAGACGACAGTGGCGGCGCGGGCAGGGTAGACATGAGTTCGAAGAGGGCCGGAAAACCCGTTCAGGATAGCACGTGAAATTTCAAATTTGCATTTTGAGATTTCAAAATTGAAATCGATGGGCATTGCCGACCTTCCAAACGACTCATCATGCGCAAAAATAACTCAATGGAAATAATGCGTTAGCGTTTTACCCAGCGGTACGGTGCATGATGGCACGGCTCTTGCTGAATACCGATCATTTTGTCACCCTGTGTTCGGAGAAGTCTCATGACAACATCGTCATCCGGTTCGGCCGGCGCGAAATTTCGTGCCGCGGTGCAAACCGAGCGGCCGCTGCAGATCGTCGGCGCGATCAATGCCAACCACGCCTTGCTGGCCCAGGCCGCCGGCTTCAAGGCAATCTACGTGTCCGGCGGCGGTGTGTCGGCCGGCTCGCTGGGTTTGCCCGACCTGGGCATTTCCACGCTCGACGACGTGCTCACCGACGTGCGGCGCATCACCGATGTGTGCGACCTGCCGCTGCTGGTCGACGTCGACACCGGCTTCGGGCCGTCCGCATTCAATATCGCGCGCACCGTCAAATCGCTGATCAAATTCGGCGCGGGTGCCATGCACATCGAAGACCAGGTCGGGGCGAAACGCTGCGGGCACCGGCCCGGCAAGGCGATCGTGAGCCAGGAAGAAATGGTCGACCGGATCAAGGCGGCGGTCGATGCGCGCACCGATCCCGATTTCGTGGTGATGGCGCGCACCGACGCGCTGGCCGTCGAAGGGCTGTCGGCCGCCATCGACCGTGCCTGCGCCTGCGTCGAGGCGGGTGCCGACATGATCTTCCCCGAAGCCATGACCGAACTGTCGATGTACCGCCAGTTCGTCGACGCGGTGAAGGTGCCGGTACTGGCCAATATCACCGAATTCGGCGCCACCCCGCTGTTTACGGTGGATGAATTGCGCAGTGCCAATGTCAGTCTGGTGCTCTATCCGCTGTCGGCGTTCCGCGCCATGAACAAGGCCGCCCAGAACGTTTATCAGGCGATTCGCCGCGACGGCACGCAGCAGGCCGTGCTCGACACCATGCAAACGCGCGCCGAGCTGTATGAAAGCATCGGTTACCACGTCTACGAACAGAAGCTGGACGCGCTTTTCGCCCAGCAAAAAGCCTAAGCACCCACTTTGATCTGGAGGATTCCATGAGCGAAAACACTGCCGCCGCCGGCTTCAAGCCGAAGAAATCCGTCGCGCTGTCCGGCGTCACCGCCGGCAACACGGCGCTATGCACCGTCGGCCGCTCGGGTAACGACCTGCACTACCGCGGCTACGATATTCTCGATCTGGCCGAGCAATGCGAATTCGAGGAAGTCGCCCATCTGCTGGTGCACGGCAAGCTGCCCACCGGCACCGAGCTGGCCAGCTACAAGCGCAAGCTCAAAGGGCTGCGCGGTCTGCCCGCGAACCTGCGCGCGGCGCTCGAGCAGATTCCCGCCAGCGCGCATCCGATGGATGTGATGCGCAGTGGCGTGTCGTTGCTGGGCACCATCCTGCCGGAGAAAGACGATCACAACCTGCCCGGCGCACGCGACATCGCCGACCGCCTGATGGCCAACCTGGGCAGCATGCTGCTGTACTGGTATCACTACAGCCAGCACGGCCGTCGCATCGAAGTCGAAACGGACGACGACAGCATCGGCGGACACTTCCTGCACCTGTTGCATGGCACCGTGCCCAGCGAACTCGCGGTACGCGCAATGCACACCTCGCTGATTCTGTACGCCGAGCACGAATTCAACGCCTCGACCTTCACCGGGCGTGTGGTGGCCGGCACCGGTTCGGACATGTACTCGGCGCTGACCGGCGCGATCGGCGCGCTGCGCGGCCCCAAGCACGGCGGCGCCAACGAAGTGGCATTCGAGATTCAGCAGCGCTACGATACGCCCGACGAGGCGGAGGCCGACATCCGTCGTCGTGTCGAGGCCAAGGAAGTGATCATCGGTTTTGGCCATCCGGTCTACACCATCAGCGATCCGCGCAATGAAGTCATCAAGCGTGTGGCGCGGCAACTGGGCGAGGCGCAGCACAACCTGAAGATGTACGCGATCGCCGAGCGGCTCGAGAGCGTGATGGCCGAAGTCAAGAAGATGTTCCCCAACCTCGACTGGTTCTCGGCGGTGAGCTATCACCTGCTGGGCGTGCCCACCGCGATGTTCACTCCGCTGTTCGTGATCGCGCGCACTTCCGGCTGGAGCGCGCATATCATCGAGCAGCGCGTCGACAACAAGATCATTCGGCCCAGCGCGAATTACACTGGCCCCGAAAACCTGAAGTTCGTGCCGATCGACCAACG
Source organism: Burkholderiales bacterium (assembly GCA_018971155.1). Lineage (GTDB taxonomy): Bacteria > Pseudomonadota > Gammaproteobacteria > Burkholderiales > Burkholderiaceae > Pandoraea. The sequence continues at coordinate 6,019 of JAGXBI010000100.1, read as the reverse complement.
CGGTTGAGCGGCGCGCCGGATCACGATTTTTTTGACTGAAGAGAAACCATGTCTGCTGCCATTTCATCCGTTCGCCCGGCACCCGATCAGGTGCTGGTCGACATCGTCGACTACGTGCTCAATTACGAGGTCAAGAGCGACGCCGCGTGGGAAACCGCGCGCTATTGCCTGATCGATACGCTCGGTTGCGGCCTCGAGGCGCTCTCGTACCCGGCCTGCACCAAGCTGATGGGCCCGATCGTGCCCGGCACGGTGGTGCCCAACGGCGCCAAGGTGCCCGGCACGCAGTTCCAGCTCGATCCCGTGCAAGCGGCCTTCAACATCGGCGCGATGATCCGCTGGCTCGATTTCAACGACACCTGGCTGGCCGCCGAATGGGGGCATCCGTCCGATAATCTGGGCGGCATTCTCGCCACCGCCGATTGGCTCGCGCGCAATGCCGTCGCCAACGGGCAGCAGCCCCCGACCATGCGCGCGGTGCTCGGCGCGATGATCAAGGCCCACGAAATCCAGGGCTGTCTGGCGCTGGAGAACTCGTTCAACCGTGTCGGGCTCGATCACGTGCTGCTGGTGAAAGTTGCCTCCACCGCAGTGGTCGGACAACTGCTGGGCCTCACGCGCGACGAGCTGCTCAACGCCGTGTCGCTGGCTTTCGTCGACGGGCACAGCCTGCGCACCTACCGGCACGCTCCCAACACCGGCAGCCGCAAATCGTGGGCCGCGGGCGACGCCACCAGCCGCGCGGTGCGCCTGGCGCTGATGGCCAAGACCGGCGAGATGGGTTACCCGACCGTGCTCACGGCCAAGACCTGGGGCTTCTACGACGTGCTGTTCAAGGGGCAGCCGTTCAAGTTCCAGCGCCCCTACGGCAACTACGTGATGGAGAACGTGCTGTTCAAAATCTCGTTCCCGGCCGAGTTTCATGCGCAAACCGCGGCCGAGGCGGCGATGACGCTGCATGGCCAGCTGGCGCAGCACGGCAAGCGTGTCGAGGACATCGCGAAGATCACCATCCGCACGCACGAGGCGGCGATTCGCATCATCGACAAAGAGGGCCCGCTGGCCAATCCGGCCGATCGCGACCACTGCATCCAGTATATGGTGGCGGTGCCCCTGCTGTTCGGACGCCTGACCGCCGAGGACTATGAAGACCGCATCGCCAGCGACCCGCGCATCGATGCGCTGCGCGCGAAGATGACCTGCGTGGAGGATCCGCAGTTCACCCAGGATTACCACGACCCCGACAAGCGTTCGATCGCCAACGGCCTGACGGTGACCTTCAACGACGGCTCGCAATTGCCGGAAGTCGTGGTCGCGTATCCGATCGGCCATCGGCGCCGCCGCGATGAAGGCATGCCGCTGCTGGTCGAGAAATTCAAGACCAATCTGGCGCGGCGTTTCCCCGCCAAGCAGCAGGACGCCATCCTCGCGCTCACGCTCGATGCGGCCAAGCTGCAGGCCATGCCGGTCCAGCAATTCGTCGATATGTTCGTGATCTGAGCCGGTGCGCCGACCACAGCGGCGCATGGTCCGATTCGACAAACGCCGGCCGCTTCGCATGCGACTCACGCGAAGCGGCCGGCGTTGCCATTTGCGGCGCGCCTCGGGCGCGACACGCGCGGGGGTTAACCCCGATGCAATTTGGAATGTAAATCGTAGGATTTCATATATGGCATCCTGAAAAGGAACGGCGTCATCGGCTGGGTTCCGATTCCTCGCGCCAAAGCGCGGGTGGACCAAGCGGTTCGGCAAAACTGGCACTATCGCGCGCATTGTTGCGTGCGCATACTTGAATCACCCTACCGGATCGTCGCCCGCCGAGGCGGGCGGCACGGAGGCAGCAGGCACAACGTCCCCAGTCGTTTGGCCGAAGACGCGGTTCGAGCGCCGAGTCGAGAGGAAAAGGAGTCTCGCATGCCCGTGACGCCGGATATTCCTGACAGGCAGGCCCCCGCTGCGGCGGCGAGTTCCGCGAGCGGTGGCGGCGGCGTTCCCTCCGATGGCCCCACCGAGGACGCTGCGCAGGCAGAGGGCGGTCGGCCTGATTCCATGGGTGCCCGCGTGGGCGGCCATGTGCACCGGCTGGCTACCGTCATCGCGCTGATCGGTGCCCTCGTGGTTTGGCAAATCGTCTCGATCCTGCACGTATTTCCCCCGATCGCCCTGCCGTCGCCGGCGGCTGTGTGGAAAGCGCTGGTGCTGCTTCTCTCGCAAGGCTATGGCGGGCGCTCCCTGTTCGAGGACATGTGGATCAGCGTGGTGCGCATCGGCATCGGCTTTCTCGGCGCGGTGCTGCTCGGCGTGCCGATCGGCCTGGGCATGGCGCGCAGTCCGCTGATCTTCCGGTTCATCGACCCCTTCCTGCAGTTCGTCCGCCCGGTCCCGCCGCTGGCCTACATACCGTTGCTGGTGGTGTGGTTCGGCATCGGCGAGCTGCCGAAAATACTGCTGATCCTGGTGGGCACCGTGCCGGTCATCATCATTGGCACCATCTCTGGCGTCAAAGGCACACCGGCGCTCAGGCTGTCGGTGGCGCGCACGCTCGGCGCCTCGGAGGCGCAAATTTTCCGCTACGTCATTTTGCCGTCGGTATTGCCGGAGATCTTCACGGCCATGCGAGTGGGCATCGGCGTGGCATGGACCTGCCTGGTGGCCGCGGAACTGATCGCGGCCGATCAGGGGCTCGGCTGGCTCGTGCAGTACGCGGGCCAGGCACTGCAGGTGGCCATCGTCATTGTTGGCATCATTGTGATTGGCATTCTTGGTTATTGCATGGAACTTCTTATTCGCGTGGTCGAGAGCCGTGCCGTTCCGTGGCGCGGTCACACATAACAACGGAGGTTGCTGTGAAAAAGATCGGTCAATACGTTGGGGTTTGCCTGCTCTCGTCGCTGCTTGGCCTGGCGATGGCCGCGCCCGTGCTGGCGCAAACGCCGGATGTGGTCATCGGGTACGAAAACAATGGTGCCGACCCGTACATGGTGACGCAGGGCCTGGGCTTGTTCCAGAAGAACATTCCCGGCCACGTCAGTCTCAAATTCTTCGATTCGGGCCCGGCGGCGATGAGCGCGCTGGCTTCGAACAGCCTGCAGTTCATGTGCGGTCTGGGCATCCCGCCGTATGTCACCGGCATCTCGCAAGGGTTGCCGTTCGCCATCGTATTCAACCAGGAGCGCTACACGACGGATGCCGGCATCGTCGTGCGTCCGGGCAAGGGAATCAATTCGGTAGCCGACCTGAAGGGCAAGACGATCGCCATCGTGGTTGGCTCGCAAGCCTCGTTCGAGCTCGCGACGTTCCTCGATCAGGCCCATGTGCCGATGGACTCGGTGCGCCAGCTCAATATGTCCCCGCCTGAAATGCACGTGGCCTGGAGCACCGGCAGCATCGATGCGGCGATTGTCTGGGACCCCGTGTTCGACGCCTTGCAGGGGCTGGGCGGGCATGTCCTGAAATCCGACGGCGACTTGCCGCAGGACGCGTCCTCCTACAACATCTGCATCGTCAACACCCACTGGGCGAAGCAAAATCCGAAGATCGTCGCCGCCTTCGTGCGCGCGATGGATCAGGGTGTCACCTACACCAAGGAGCATCCGGACCAGGCGCTTGCGATCATGGCCAAGCAAACCGGCGTGAGCCTGCCGGTCGCCAAGGCGGAGCTGGCCGGCTATGACATTTATTCGGCGCAGGACCAGCTCACTCCCAAGGTGCTTGGCTCGGGCGCCGGCGTGGCCACTTCGGCAACCACCAAGACGCTGGAGAATACCGCCAAGGTCTTGATGAAGATCGGCCGGATCACGGAAATGCCGAGCAATTTCGCATCGGCGGTCGATTCCAGTTACGCGGCCGAGGCGGTCAAGTCGAAATAACCGGTTCACCGGGCCGCCGCGCACGCGCCGACGGCGGCCTCTGGCTCGCATTGCTAGCAAAGGTTGGGTATGCCAATTGTCATCGACCAGGTCTCCAAGAATTTCGGCGCGACCCGTGCGCTGGACAAAATCTCCCTGACGATCGAGGACGGCACCTTCGTGACGATTCTCGGCGCCTCGGGCTGCGGCAAGTCGACCTTGCTGAACATGCTGGCCGGCCTGACACCCACGAGTGCCGGCCGCCTGACGCTCGATGGCCGGCCGATCATGAAGCCGGGCCCCGATCGGGTAGTGGTGTTCCAGCAGCCCGGCCTGTATCCGTGGCTGAGCCTGCGCGACAATATTGCCTTCGGCCTGCGCATGCGGGATGCGGGTCAGATCGACTGGAAGCTGGTCGATGAACTGATCGACATCATTGGCCTCAAGGGCTTCGAGAAGCACAAGCCCTACGAGCTCTCCGGCGGCATGCAGCAGCGCGTGGCGATCGCGCGCGCGCTGGTGATGCAGCCCCGCGTACTGCTGATGGACGAGCCGTTCGGCGCGCTCGACGCGCAAACGCGCCGGACCATGCAGCAATTCCTGCTCGATTTGTGGGAGCGCATCCATGCGACTGTCGTGTTCATCACGCACGACATCGACGAGGCCATTCTGCTCGGCAGCCGGCTCGTGGTCATGAGCACCCGCCCTGGACGAATTGCCCTGACCAGCGAGATTCCGCTGGCTCGCCCGCGCCACTGGGAGATGATGCTGGAGCCGGCGTTTCTCGATCTCAAGCGGCAGGCCATGGCCATTCTGTCGGTTTGACGGGGCGCTAGCCCGCGCACCGGCTGGCGTCGGAGTTCGCTGCGGGGACGCCATGCACCAATTGCTCGAACAGGCCGATCTCGCCCATTTGCCCGCCCTTGAGGGCGACCTCGACGGCGTCAAGCCGGGCCTCGCCGGCGTGCAAGCGGCATAGCGCGACATTGCCGGGCAAGCCCGCCAGGTATGACAATCCCCAGGCGTCGAGCGCCTGCATCGCGAAACTCGAAGTGTCGCCGCCGGCCACGCCGATGCGTGCGACGCGCACCGCTGCAACAATGCGTCGCAACAGAGCGGCGCAGGCCTGTGCCACCGCGCCGGGCGCCGGCCCGCCAGCCTCGCTGGCGCGGCGCGTGAAGGCAAGCGCGTGACGGCCTTGGTGCAAAATCGAGATCACCGTCGCGGCCTGGCGATCGAGATAGCCAGGCGCGTCGGGGCCGGTGAGTTGAGCCGGGTCGAGCTCGATACGGGTAAACGAGCGCGCGGCCTCGATTTGCGCGGCGGTCATCGGCGACAGACTGCCCGCCAGGACCAGTACCGGCGAACGGGCCGGCGTGATGGGGGCAGCACTCGAGGGCGCCGGCGGCGTGGCGCCCGTGCGCGCCTGCGCATAGGCCTGTGCAATGCTGCTCGGGCCGATCGCGCACAGCGGCAGACGCGCTGCCTCGTCGATCAGCAGCCGGCCGAGCTCGGGCAGTTGCGCATCGTCGAGCACGTCGAACAGCACCGCCTGCGGTTGCCCGGCGAGCGCCGCGGCCAGTGCGCTTGCCAGCGCCGGCGCGCCGGCGTCGCGCCAGCGCCAGTCGACCAGGCCGATGTTTTCCAGGCCCTGCTGCCGAAGGTGCAGGCGCAAATCCGACTCGCGCATCGGGCTGACCGGATGGCGGCTCATGGTCGGGTGGCGATCGAGGCGATGGATCGCCGGCAGCCCGCTGTGTTCGATGCCGCCCGCGGCAAACAGATGACCGAACACGCAGTAGCGCTGCAACCCCGGCTGGCCGCCGACGATGGCCGCCAGCGGATGCGGGAAATGGCCACGCAAGGTGTCCAGCGCCACGCCGATATTGCCGATGTGCGGCGCGCTGTCGAAGGTGGAGCAGACCTTGTAATGCATCAGCCGCACGCCGAGCGACGCCATGCGCGCGCCGACTTCGTTCAGTTCGTCGGTCATGCGCGCCGGGGACATGGCGCGCGCTGCGCCGGCGATGCCGATCGCGTCGAGTTCGCCGGCCAGCGCCAGCTGGACATCGTCCGGAGCGCGCAGGAACAGCATGGTGCGCAGGCCGGCGCGCGCCAGATGGGCAAGCGTGTCGGTCGCGCCGGTGAAGTCGTCGCCGTAGAAGCCACAA
>JAGXBI010000451.1 GCA_018971155.1 Burkholderiales bacterium | reverse complement strand
ATCCCATTCGGTGGGGCCACCAGGCGTGAAAATGATGCAGCGGGCCGATGCCGTGGCCGACCTGCAAGGCATCGCTCGAACCCAGTGCTTGATTCAGGTATTGCTTGGCGGCGCGCACGGTGTCTGGCCAGCCGTCATGCTGTGGACGCAGGGCGGCGAGCGCGGCCGACAATGTGCAGCCGGTGCCGTGGGTATTGCGCATCGGCAGGCGCGGGGCGTCGAACCTTTCGCTGCCCTGCTCGGTGAGCAGCCAATCGGGGCTGTTGGCGCCCCCCAGGTGCCCGCCCTTGAGCAGCACGTTGCGCGCGCCCAGGTCGCGCAGCGCTTGTGCCTGCATCGCCATTGCGGTTTCGTCGGTCGCTGGCGGCTGGTCGAGCAGCACGGCCGCTTCAGGCAGGTTGGGCGTGATCAGGTCGGCCAGCGGCAGTAGTTCCAGGCGCAGCGCCTCGACCGCTTCAGGCGCAAGCAGCGCATGTCCGTTTTTCGACACCATGACGGTATCCAGCACCACGTGAGGGGGGCGGTAGCGTCGCAATGCCTGGGCCACCGTGCGTACGATATCGGCGTTGGCCAGCATGCCGATCTTCACCGCGGCGCACTCGATGTCACTGAACACGGCGTCGAGTTGGGCGGCGACGAATGCGCTCGGCACCACGTGCACCGCGCTGACACCGAGGGTGTTTTGCGCGGTCAGTGCGGTGATCGCGCTCATGCCGTAGGCGCCCAGCGCCGAGAACGTCTTGAGATCGGCCTGGATGCCGGCTCCGCCACTTGGATCGGACCCGGCGATGGTCAGTACATTGAAGATGCGGGCCGCCATTGTCGTCAGTGCTTGATTTCGCCGATCAGCGCCACTGCATCGAACTGGCGCTGATTGGCTTGATGACGGCGCATCACCAGCCACATGGTGCAGCATACGAAAGTGCCGAACAGCACGATCACCACGCCGACCGGCACGTTGAACCAGATCAGCAACGCATACAGGCACAGCATCAACAGGACCGACAGGTTCTCATTGAAATTCTGCACCGCGATGGAGTGCCCTGCCGACAGCAGGACGTGGCCGCGATGTTGCAGCAGGGCGTTCATCGGCACGACAAAAAAGCCTGCCAGGCCACCTACCAGAATCAGAAACAGGTAGGCCACGATCAGATAGAACGGAACATGCCAGATGCCGATCTTGATCGGCCAGTCCGGCAGCGTGTGTTTCGAGAAAAAGGCCATGCCCATCACGACGATGCCCATGGCAATGCCGACCGGCAACACCGACAGCGACTTTTTCAGAGGTATTTTGGCCGCTGCGAGCATGGCTCCGATCGCCACGCCCAGCGCGGACACCGCTTGCAGGATTGCGCCTTCGGACAGGTTCATGTCGAGCGCCTTCTCGGCCCATTTCAACACGATGAACTGGAGGGTGGCGCCCGCGCCCCAGAACAGTGTGGTGACGGCCAGGGATATCTGGCCAAGCCGATCACTCCACAGGGTCACGAAGCAGCCGGCGAAGTCGGTGACCAGGCGTATCGGATTGCGCTGTTGGCGCCGGTAGCGTGCTCCGGTGTCGGGAATGCCGAGATTGATCAACGCGGCGATGATGTAGATGCCCATGATGACCAGCATGGCGGCGTCGGCCGAAGTGTGGATGGCCGCTGGCGTGCGGGCGATGATGTAGTGGGCGATGTGCGGGTTGACGAGCGCGCCGCCCAGCACGGTGCCGAGAATGATCGAGGTGACCGTCAGGCCTTCGATCCAGCCATTGGCGGCGACCAGCCGCTCGGCCGGCAGCAGTTCGGTAAGAATGCCGTACTTGGCCGGCGAGTAGGCGGCGGCGCCGAAGCCGACGATGCCGTAGGCGATCAGCGGATGGGAGCCCGCCATCATCATGATGCAGCCGATCACCTTGATGCTGTTGGTGATGAACATGACCTTGCCCTTGGCCATGGAATCGGCGAATGCCCCGACAAATGCTGCCAAAATGACATAAGACAACACGAAAAACAGCTTAAGAAGCGG
>JAGXBI010000450.1 GCA_018971155.1 Burkholderiales bacterium | reverse complement strand
CGAGCCGAGCGACAGCGACCAGATCAGCGTCTTGACGATCAGGATGCCGACGATCAATGACAGCGTGGCCCCACCCGTGAGCAGCAGATCGATCACGTCGTAGCCGACGCCCAGCGCGCGCGGCTCGACCAGGCCGCCCACGCCGACGATCAGGCCGCCGATCGCGGGCCACCACATCCAGTGGATCGGCAACTTGCGAAACATGTCTTCGGACAAATACACCAGTTGCGTGGCGACCAGCGCCAGGAAGCCGCCGGTCGCACCGCACAGCACGCACAGCAGGTATTCCAGCGGCGTGAGCATGGGCGCCTGCACCGGCACCGGGAAAATCGGCTGGCCGCCGAGCAGCGGCACGCGCACGATGGCGGCCATCACCACGGCCGCGGCAACGGGCAAATAGCTGCGCGGGCGCCACTCGAACAGCAGCAGCTCGACGGCCAGCAGCAGCGATGCCAGCGGCGCGTTGAAGGTGGCCGCCATGCCGGCCGCCGCGCCGGCTACCAGCAGCGTTTTGCGCTCATCGGCGGCGAAGCTGAAAAATTGCGCGAGCAGCGAGCCAAAGGCGCCGCCGGTCATGATGATCGGCCCCTCGGCGCCGAACGGGCCGCCTGTGCCGATCGCGATCGCCGCCGAGATCGGCTTGAGCAGCGCAACGCGCGGCCGGATCTTGCTGCCGCCGCGCAAAATGGCGTCGATCGCCTCCGGCATGCCGTGCCCGCGGATCGCCTCGGAGCCGTAGCGCGCCATCAGCCCCACCAGGATGCCGCCCAGCACGGGCGCCAGCAGAATCAGCGCAGCCGGATGATGGGTGGCGCCCGGCGCGACCAGGCCGACTTCGAGGCGCTGATAGAAAACCAGGTTGGTGATCAGGCCGATCAGGCGCAGCAGCGCCCAGGCGATGAGCCCGCTGGCCGCACCTATCACGCACGCGAACAGCGAGATATACAGCGTGCGCGAAGTCATGGTGAAGTCGCCGAGATGGCGCGGGATCGCGTCCGCTGGCGCCGCCTGCGCGGGGGACTCGTCGGGGGGCTGGGCATCCGCTTGCTTGGCGCTCATAGGTGGCCTACCGCCTCAAGGGTCAAACGCTTGAACGAATCCGACCTCGTGCGACACCCTCCGAGCCACCGCGTGGTTGCGGCCGGCACGGTCGGCGAAAGCCGGCGCCGGATCACCCGGGCGTTGCATACGTCGCGAAGCGATGCGAACCGATGCGAACCGATGCAAAACGGGCTCGCCCCAAGCGGGCCGCCGCCGAACCATGCCGCGCCTGCGACGGCGCAACCGGCCCGGCGCCGCGCCCAGTTCGCGAACTGGCTTGTCAGCGCCTTTTTAAAGCATACACCCAACCCATCGGGGCAATCACCGCGTCGCATGGCGGCGCATGGCGTTGCGCGTGTCGCACCGTTCGCCGCGTATCGACCATTGCGGATCGCGCGCCGGCCTCAAAAAGAAAATGCCCGACGGCGCACTCGGCGCGGCGGGCATGGGGCCGGCACACACGCCCGCAACAGGCGAGCGGGAACGGGCAGCGCCTTAAGCGGCGGCGAGCGAGGCGAGCGCCCGGTTGAACGTCTGGCTCGGGCGCATCACGGCGTCGAGCTTGGCGAAGTCGGGCTTGTAGTAGCCGCCGATGTCGACCGGCTTGCCCTGCACCGCCGAGAGCTCGGCCACGATGGCCTGCTCGTTGTCGGTCAGTTGCTGAGCCAGCGGCGCGAAACGTGCCGCCAGTTCGGCGTCTTCGGTTTGCTCGGCCAGCGCCTGCGCCCAGTACAGGGCCAGATAGAACTGGCTGCCGCGATTGTCGAGCTGGCCGGTCTTGGGCGACGGATTCTTGTTGTTTTCCAGCAGCTTGCCGGTAGCCGCGTCGAGCGTGCGCGCGAGCAGCTTGGCGCGGGCATTGCCCGTCTTGATGCCGGTTTCCTCCAGCGACACGGCCAGCGCGAGGAATTCACCCAGCGAATCCCAGCGCAGGTGGTTTTCTTCGACCAACTGCTTGACGTGCTTGGG
>JAGXBI010000001.1 GCA_018971155.1 Burkholderiales bacterium | reverse complement strand
TTTTGCATTGCGCATCGCCTCGACCATGGGGCGCGACCAGGGCTGGCTGGCCGAGCACATGCTGATCCTTGGCGTGACTTCGCCGCAGGGCAAGAAGTATCACATTGCGGCGGCGTTTCCCTCGGCCTGCGGCAAGACGAATTTCGCGATGCTGATCCCGCCCAAGGGTTTCGAAGGCTGGCGCGTGAGCACGATCGGCGACGACATTGCGTGGATCAAACCCGGCAAGGACGGCCGTCTTTATGCGATCAACCCCGAGGCAGGTTACTTCGGCGTCGCGCCCGGCACCAGCGAGAAGACCAATTACAACGCGCTGGCCACCCTCAAGGACAACGTGATCTTTACCAACGTCGCGCTGACCGACGACGGCGACGTGTGGTGGGAAGGCCTGACCAAGGAGCCGCCCGCGCACCTGATCGACTGGCAAGGCCGCGACTGGACGCCGGAAATCGCCGCGCAGACCGGGCGCAAGGCAGCGCATCCGAACGCGCGCTTCACGGCGCCTGCCGCGCAATGCCCGTCGATCGATCCGGACTGGGAAAACCCGGCCGGCGTGCCGATCGACGCGTTCATTTTCGGCGGGCGGCGCTCGACCACGGTGCCGCTGGTGAGCGAGGCGCGCACCTGGACCGAAGGCGTCTACATGGCCGCCACGATGGGCTCGGAGACCACGGCGGCCGCAGCTGGCCAGCAAGGCGTGGTGCGCCGCGACCCGTTCGCGATGCTGCCGTTTTGCGGCTACAACATGAGCGATTATTTTCAGCACTGGCTGGCGCTCGGCGAGAAGCTGGCGGCGGCCGGCGGCAAGCTGCCGAAGATTTATTGCGTCAACTGGTTCCGCAAGAATGCCGATGGCGAGTTCGTGTGGCCGGGCTTTGGCGAGAACATGCGCGTGATGAAATGGATGCTCGAACGTATCGAGGACAAGGCCACGGGCACCGATCATCTGTTCGGCATCTCGCCTCGTTACGAAGATCTGGACTGGGCCGGCCTGACGTTCACCGAGCAGCAGTTCGAGCAGGTCACCTCGATCGACCGGGATGCGTGGCGCCATGAGCTGGCGCTGCATGGCGAGCTGTTCGAGAAGCTCAAGCACGGCATGCCGGAAGCGCTGCTGCAGGCCAAGGCCCGACTGGAGGCGCAACTGGGGGCTTGAGGCCGCTGGTTGTTGCCATGACACAAAAAAACCCGCGGCATCGATGCCGCGGGTTTTTTGCGTATGGTGCCTCAGAGAGTCTTGGAGAAGCGCTGCGCCGGCTGCGCGGCAAGATAGCGATCGAACACCATGCAGATGTTGCGTACCAGCAAGCGTCCGGCCGGTAGCACGCGCAGCCGGTCGGGTTCGATGGTGAGCAGGCCGTCGGCCTCGAAGGCGCGCAGTCGTTCGAATTCGTCGCGGAAGTAGTCGGCGGGGTCGATGCCGAATTGCGTCTCGAGCGGTTCGAGCGGCAATTCGAAGTGGCACATCAACTGGTTGATGACGGCGCGGCGCAGCAGGTCGTCGTCATTGAGCATGATGCCGCGCGTGACCGCCAGGCCTTCGGCGTCGATGGCATTTTGATAGTCGGGCAGAACTTTGAGATTTTGTGCGTAAAAATTGCCTATCTTGCCGATGGCGGAGACGCCCAGTCCGATCAGATCGCAATCGGCATGGGTGCTGTAGCCCTGGAAATTCCGGTACAGGGTGCGGTTGACCTGCGCCTGGGCCAGCTCGTCATCGGGCCGGGCGAAATGGTCCATGCCGATATAGACGTAGCCGGCCTCGCCAAGGCGCTCGATCGAGGTCTTGAGGATTGCCAATTTCTCAGCCGGGCCGGGCAGCGCCGACTCGTCGATTTGCTGCTGCATTTTGAAGAACTGGGGCAGGTGTGCATAGTTGAACACCGACAGCCGATCGGGCGCCAGTTCCAGCACCGCATCGAGGGTGCGCGAAAAGCTGGCGACCGACTGGTGCGGCAGGCCGTAGATCAGATCGAGGCTGATCGAGCGGAATCCGGTCTGGCGTGCGGCGTTCACCGTGGCCTCGGTCACGGCGCGCGGCTGAATCCGGTTGACGGCGCGCTGCACCTGCGGATCGAAGTCCTGCACGCCCACGCTCAGCCGGTTGAAACCTAGCTCGCGCAGCAGGGCGATGGTGTCGGGGCTGGCCTCGCGCGGGTCGACCTCGATCGAGTATTCGCCCTGGTCGTCGCCCAGCAGCTGGAAATGAGCGCCCGTGACGGCCATCAACTCGCTCATTTCGTCGTGCGACAGAAACGTCGGCGTGCCGCCGCCCCAGTGCAATTGCGCAATCGGACGCCGCGCGCCATCGAACAGGGCGGCCTGCGCGGCGATTTCGCGGTACAGGCGATCGAGGTAGGGACGGGTGCGGGCGCGGTTGCGCGTGATGACTTTATTGCAGGCGCAGTAGAAACAGACGGTGTCGCAAAACGGCAGATGCATGTAGAGCGACAGTGGTTGCCCGCTCTGACGGTTCTGCGCGGCCGCCTGGCGATATTCGGCGGCGCCGAAGCGGTCGTGGAATTGCGGCGCCGTGGGGTACGAGGTGTAGCGCGGCCCGTTGAGATCGTACTTGCGCAGCAGCGCGGGGTCGAACAGGTCGTCCACGGAGAGTGCTTCGGATGGGTTGGGCATATGCGCGGGGATGTGCCGACAAAATGGATTAATAAACAAACTTTAGTGCAGATTCATCGTATGCACCTTAACTTTAGTCAAGAAAGGAAGGCGTAATGGCGCAGCCGACGCGTTGACGCGCCTTCCTGTAAGATTTCGTTTTGTCATCGCTGGCGCGGCCCGAAGGGTCGTCGAATATTTCATGGATCGCTTGCAGTCGATGCGCGTTTTCGTCAAGGTGGCCGATAACGGCAGTTTTGCCCGAGCTGCTGCGCAGCTCGATTTGTCTGCCGCAGTGGTCACGCGCCATGTCGCGGAGCTGGAATCGCATTTGGGCGTTCGCCTGCTCAATCGCACGACGCGCAGTCTCTCGCTCACGGGGGCCGGACAAGCGTATTTGGAGCGTTGTCGGCAGATTATCGACGAGGTCGAGGAGGCCGACGCGATGGTCTCCAGCGCGTCCAGCGAGCCCAAGGGCGTGCTGCGCGTGGTTGCGCCGGTGTCGTTCACATTGCGCAATCTGGCGCCGCTGATGCACCGTTATCAAAAGCAACACCCGCAGGTGCTGGTGGATCTGACCCTGACGGATCGGCCGTTCGATATGGTCGAAGAGGGTTATGACGTCGGCATCGTCGCCGCGCATATGGTGCAAAGCGAAACGCTGATCACGCGGCTGTTGTCGGAGACCTGCGTCTTGGTGTGTGCGTCGCCCGGCTATCTGGCCGCGCACGGCACGCCGAACACGCCGCACGACCTGGCGCAACACGCGATGCTGGGCATGCCCAGCGAGATTTTTGGAAACGAGCGGATTTTCACCAGCGCGGATGGAGAGGAAATTCGCATCCAATTTCAGAATCAGTTCATCTGCAACAACACCGCCATGCTGCGCCAGAGTGTATTGCTCGGGCACGGCATCGCGTTCCTGCCCTCATATTTGGTCGGCAGCGACCTCAAGCATGGCGATATGGTGGCGTTGCTGCCCGACTATACGCTGCCGACATTCGACGTGAACCTGGTCTATCCGAGCCGCAAGCACCTGTCGGCGAAGATTCGCACGTTTATCGACATGACCGTGGAATGCTTTCGCCAGGCCGACGCCAAGCCGCGTACCGATTGCTGGCTGGCGCAGCGCGAAGGTGGCATCGCCATGCCCGCTGGAGAAGACTGGCAGCAATCGGTGCGTTAGCGACCCTATTTTGCTGGCGCGCCCGGCGCGCCACCTGATTATTCGTCGCCTGGCCCGGCCGATTCATCGCCGGCGGCGCGCTTGGTGCGCCGGGCCGGCGTTTTCCTGGCGGTCTTGACGGCCGCTGCGGCCTTGCCCGGCGTGGCTGCGGCCGTTTTGCGCGGCGCCTTCTCCTCGAACTCGAAACCGATCTTGCCGTCTTTTTGCTTGGCCAGATAGGCCTTGAAAGTGCGGCCGGTGCGAGACGATTTGAAGTTCGGCAGCAAGTCGGTTTTGCCGTCGGACAGCAATTTTTGGAATTGCTCGCGTGAGATCTCCTGCTGCAGGATCACTTTGCCAGAGGTGAAATCACAGGTCTTCGGTTGGGCGACGCTGTTTTCGCACACGTAGCGCATGCCGTGCTCGTAGACCTTGCCGCCGCATTTCGGGCAGAGACCAAGCGGCTCTTGTGCCGAAAAATCGGGGGGTTCGCCGTTTTCGTCGCCGCTGTCCTGGCCGAAGTCGAATTCCAGCTTATATCCGGCCTCTTTATCTTCGACGAGCTTGAGGATGGCCGAGAACGGCCGGCCCATTTTGCTGCGAAAGCCGGTCAGCGGACCAATCTGCTTGGTTTTCAGCAATTCCTCGACTTCCGGGATTTCGAATTGCCGGCTGCCCGGGATTTTCGAGATCGAGAAGGCACAGTTGGTGCAGGCAAAGCGTCGATAGTTCTCTTTCACGACGCCGCCGCAATTCGGGCAGGGGCTGGTCAGCGTGGCATAGTCGCCCGGCACCGTGTCGGAGTCGTATTCCTTGGCGCGCTTGACGATGGTCTGCGTCATTTGCGCGATTTCCTGCATGAATGCGTCGCGCTTGAGCTGTCCGCGTTCGATTTGCGAGAGCTTGGCCTCCCACTCGCCGGTCAGTTCGGGCAATGTCAATTCGTCGACGCCCAGGCCTCGCAGCAATGTCATCAACTGGAAGGCCTTGGCGGTGGGGTGCAGTTCGCGCCCCTCGCGCACCAGATATTTTTCTGTCAACAGGCCTTCGATAATGGCAGCGCGTGTCGCCGGCGTACCCAACCCCTTGCCAGCCATCGCCTGGCGAAGCTCGTCGTCCTCCACCAGCTTGCCGGCGCCTTCCATTGCCGAGAGCAGCGTGGCTTCGGAGTAGCGTGCAGGCGGCTTGGTCTGCAGGCCGACGGCCTCGATGGTGTCGGTTTTGACTTTTTCGTCTTTGGCGACCGGCACCAGATTGCCGCTCTCGCCGTCCTTGGCCGATTTGTCGTCGGCAGCCGGTGCCGATTCCTTGCCGTAGACCGCGAGCCAGCCGGCGGCGACCAGCACCTTGCCTTCGGTTTTGAACCGATGCCCGACGACCTCGGTGATGCGCGTGGTGACGAGGTATTCGGCCGCCGGGAAGAACACGGCGAGAAACCGTCGAACCACCAGGTCGTAAAGCTTCTGTTCGGGCTCGGACAGATTTTTCGGCGCCTGCAAGGTCGGGATGATGGCGAAGTGATCGCTGATCTTGCTGTTGTCGAAAATGCGCCGGTTCGGCTTGACCCAACCCGCGCTGAGAATCTGCTTGGCGAACGGGTTGTAGTTGTTGCTTTCCTTGAGGACTTCGAGCGTTTCCTTGACGGTCGCAAGGTAGTCTTCGGGCAGCGCGCGCGCGTCGGTCCGGGGGTAGGTCAGGACCTTGTGTTTTTCGTAGAGCGCCTGCGCCAGGCCCAGCGTGTTCTTGGCCGAGAAGCCGAAGCGCGAGTTGGCTTCGCGTTGCAGGCTGGTCAGGTCGAACAGCAGCGGCGAGAGCTGTGTGGACGGTTTGGCGTCTTCCGTCACGGTACCCGGCTTGCCGCGGCAGGCGGCGACCACCGATTCGGCGGCGGCCTGGCTCCACAGGCGCGAATCGCGCTGTTCAGGGTCGAATTCGTTGCGCTTGAACTGCGGGTCGAACCAGCGCCCTTCGTAAAATCCGGCGGCACAGACAAATTGCGCCTTGACTTCCCAGTAGGCGCGCGACACGAACTTGCGGATCTTTTCTTCCCGTTCGACGACGATCGACAACGTTGGCGTTTGTACGCGCCCAACGGTCGTCAGGAAAAAGCCGCCGCCCTTGCTGTTGAAGGCAGTCATGGCGCGCGTGCCATTGATGCCCACCAGCCAGTCGGCTTCCGAGCGGCTGCGCGCGGCGTCCGCCAGCGGCAGCATGTCGGCGTCGTCGCGCAACTTGGCGAAACCGTCGCGGATCGACTGCGGGGTCATCGACTGCAGCCAGAGTCGCGTGACCGGTTGCCTGGCCTTGGCGTGCTGGACGATCAGCCGGAAAATCAATTCACCCTCGCGACCCGCGTCGCAAGCGTTGATCAGGCGGTCGACGTCTTTGCGCTTGATCAGCCGGGTCAGCACTTTCAGGCGCGACTCGCTCTTGGCGATCGGCTTGAGGTCGAAATGCGGCGGAATGACCGGCAGATGGGCGAAGCTCCATTTGCCTCGCTTGACTTCATATTCTTCCGGGGCGCCAATTTCCAGCAAGTGGCCGACGGCGGAGGACAACACGAAATCGTCGCTCTCGAAATAGTCGTCGTGTTTGGTGAAGCCGCCCAGGGCCCGCGCGATGTCATTCGCGACGGACGGTTTTTCAGCAATGATCAGGGCTTTTGACATGACGTTCTATAGGGTTTCGAGGGACGGCCGGACTGTATTCGATCGCTTTATAACATACCGGCGCACGCTGGGCCGGCATCCGGGGCCCAGACGCGGCACATAATAAGCGCCGTTTTATCAATCGGCAAGCATGGCAGCGACGGGCCGGCAGGCGATGGGCGGTTCTCAGCGGGCGCCGGTTGCGGTCAGGTGGGCGCGCAGATCGGGGGCCTGCGGCGTATCGCTGCCGAGGGTCGCGGGATCGTTCAGCATGCGCTCCAGGATATTGGCAAATGGCAACACGGTGCCAAAAAAACGAGGGCGATGTTCGTCCTGAATCAAGATGGTCGGGAAGTTTTCGATGTCGTGATCGTCGAGCCAATCGCCATGATCTTCGATATCGACCCAAACGAAACACATCTCGGGATGGCTGTCGGCCAGCGCATCGAAGGCTTGCTGGTATTCGCGGCAGGTACCGCACCATGCCGCGCACAGGCATGCGACCAACAGCGTATCCGGCGTGTTGAGCTTGGCGATGATGAGGTCACGCTGGGCGACGGGGTCGAGAGCAGCCATGAAAAACGTGTCAAATCTGGGTGGTGCGCTGGTAAAGTCCGCCAGGCAGGCGGGTCACGGCGCCCTCCAGCTCCAGCGCCAACAGGCGTCTTTGCATTTGCGCGGCCGGCACGCCGGTTTGCTCGCACAGTTGGTCGACGCTCACCGGATCATACCCCAGCGCCCGCAGCAAGGTGTCGTCGCTGGCCGGGCCGTCATGACCCGGGCGAGCCAAACTGGGTCGAAGCGGCATCAGCCTGGCGGGCGGCGCGCATGGCGCCTCGCCGGCGGCCCAGCGCAACTCCTCGAAAATGTCCTGTGCGGTCTCGACCAGCTTGGCGCCCTGCTTGAGGAGTTGATGACACCCCTTGGCCAGCGGCGAGTGGATCGAGCCCGGCATGGCGAACACCTCGCGCCCGAGTTCGGCGGCCAGCCGCGCGGTGATCAGCGAACCGGATTGGGCGGCCGCCTCGACCACCAGCGTGCCGCGGCACAGCGCGGCGATCAGGCGGTTGCGGCGCGGAAAGTGATGGCTCAGGGCCGGGGTGCCGAGCGGAAATTCCGACAGCAGCACGCCGTCGGCCGCGATACGTGCAGCGAGCGTGCGATGTCGCCCGGGATACACGATATCGAGGCCGGTGCCCACGGCCGCCGCGGTGCTGCCCGCCGTGCCCAGGGCGCCTGTGTGGGCTGCCGCGTCGATTCCCAGGGCGAGGCCCGATGCGATCGTCAGGCCGGCGCCGCCGAGAGTGCGTGCAAAGGCCTCGGCATTGGCCAGGCCCTGAGGCGTCGCATGGCGGCTGCCGACGATCGCCACGCCTGGGCGGCTCAGCCTTGCGAGTTGCCCCTTGGCATAGAGCACGGGCGGCGGATCCGCGAGATCCAGTAGCGCGGGCGGGTAGTCGGGGTCGGCCAGGGTGAGGAAATGATTGCCTGGTTCGGCCGCCCAGGCTGCGGTGCGGGCCGCCAGCGCTTCGAAGGGCTGGTCAGGCTGGGCCAGCAGGGCAGCGGCCAGGCGGGGCGGCACGACCGTGGCGAGCGTGCGCGCGGATTGCGCGAAGATCTGGGCGGGCAAGCCGAACGCCGCAAGCAATTTGCGGGCGAATTCGGGGCCCACGCCAGCAGTGTTCATCAAGCGCAGCCAGTCGCGGATTTCATCGGCGGAACTGGGCATGGCGGCGCGGGTGGTTGGCGCTGGCGGCGGCGGGCGGCCAGGCGAGCGCTGTGCTAAAATTTTCCATTATCCAATATATGAAGTTGCGAGCCATGCGCGGGCTTTCGGCCGTTTTCCCGACGATCGGCGCTGCTCGGTGCGGACGCTGATTCTGCATGCAGCGGTTGACCCGTGACAAGGCGGCGCTGTCCTAAACATTTGCCATGGCGTTACTTAATATCCTTCGTTACCCCGATCCGCGGCTGCACAAGATCGCCAAACCCGTCGGCGCGGTGGACGAGCGCATCCGCAAGCTGGTCGCCGACATGGCCGAGACCATGTACGACGCGCCGGGCGTCGGGCTGGCGGCAACCCAGGTCGACGTCCACGAGCAGGTGATCGTGATCGATATCTCCGATGCGCGCGATGCGTTGCAGGTCTTCATCAACCCGGAGATCGTCTGGCGCAGCGAAGCGAGGAAGGTCTGGGAAGAAGGCTGCCTGTCGGTGCCAGGCATCTACGACGACGTCGAGCGTGCGGAGCGGGTACGCGTGCGCGCGCTCGACCAGCACGGCAAGTCGTTCGAGCTGGAGGCGGAGGGATTGCTGGCAGTATGCGTCCAGCATGAAATCGATCATCTGAAAGGCCACGTGTTCGTCGAATACCTGTCGCCGCTCAAACGCAACCGCATCAAGGGCCGAATGAAAAAGCTGGAGCGGGAAGCCGGCTGAGCGGGCACACCGCGGTACCCTTTGTCGGCAAGTTGCCATGACGACCTGGCAGCCGGTTGTTTTCACTCGAATTCCCGACCTCCCATGACCTTGCGCGTTGTCTTTGCCGGTACGCCGGAATTTGCCGAAACCGCCCTGGCTGCGATTCAAGCGGCAGGCTTCGAGGTGCCGCTGGTGCTGACCCAGCCTGACCGTCCGGCGGGGCGCGGCATGAAACTTCACGCCAGCCCGGTCAAGCAGTTCGCGCTGGCGCACGGCTTGCCGGTGGCGCAGCCGCCGTCGCTCAAACGCACTGGCAAGTATCCCGAGCAAGCCGCCGAGGCGCTCGCGCAATTGCGCCAGGCGCATGCCGACGTGATGGTGGTGGCGGCTTACGGCCTGTTACTGCCGCAGGAGGTGCTCGATATTCCCCGCTACGGCTGTCTCAATATCCACGCGTCGCTGCTGCCGCGCTGGCGCGGCGCCGCGCCGATTCATCGCGCGATCGAGGCAGGCGACCATGAGACCGGCATCACCATCATGCAAATGGATGCCGGGCTGGATACCGGCGCCATGGTGTCGGTCGCGCGCGAGCCGATCGGCCCCGACGACACGACCGCAACCTTGCACGATCGACTCGCATCGCTGGGCGCTCGCCAGATCGTC
Source organism: Burkholderiales bacterium (assembly GCA_018971155.1). Lineage (GTDB taxonomy): Bacteria > Pseudomonadota > Gammaproteobacteria > Burkholderiales > Burkholderiaceae > Pandoraea. Next base: position 33,085 of record JAGXBI010000001.1, on the reverse strand, counting down.
CTGGCGCTCACCCAATTGGCGCGCGACGGCAACTTGCCGGCCACGCCGCAGCCGGCCGACGGGGTAACCTACGCGGCCAAGATCGGCAAAGACGAGGCCGTGCTCGACTGGACCCGCAGCGCGCAGCAACTCGTTTGCCAGATTCGGGCGTTCGACCCGTTTCCGGGCGCGATGACCGAGCTGCATGATGCAGCGCTCAAGGTATGGCGTGCCCAGATCGCCGACGGGCACGCTTTTGGGGCGGCCGCGGGCACGATATTGTCAGTCGGACCCGAGGGGGTGGTGATCGCCTGCGGCGCGGCCGATGCGGGGCAGGCCGTGCGCATCACGCAATGGCAGAAGCCTGGCGGCAAACGTTTGCCGACGCGCGAGTTTCTGCAAGGGTTTCCCATTCAGCCGGGCGAGCGCCTGGGTGCGGCCAGGAGTGCATGATGCTGGGTATCTCAAGTCTGCCGTTGTTCGTGTTGACCGTCTTTTTGCTTAATGTCACCCCTGGCCCCGATACGGCTTATATCGTCGGGCGCAGTGTCGCGCAGGGGCGTGCGGCGGGCGTGGCCTCCGCGCTGGGCATTTCCGCCGGCTGCTGCGTCCATACGCTGGCCAGCACGTTTGGGCTGACTGCGCTGCTGGCCGCCTCGCCGCTGGCTTTCACCATCATCAAGTTTTCCGGCGCAGCCTATTTGATCTATCTGGGCGTTCGGTTGTTGAGCGCGCGCCACGCGGCACCGGCGGGGCCGACCGAGACGGCGCCCCAGCGATCGCTGCGGGCGGTGTTTCTGCAGGGCTTCCTGACCAACGTCATGAACCCCAAAGTGATCCTTTTCTTCCTTTCCTTCCTGCCGCAGTTCGTGCGTGGCGACAGTCCTCACCAGGCGCTTGCGTTTCTCACGCTGGGCGCGATCATCGTCGCCATGAGCACGGTCTGGAACAGCGGCGTGGCATGGATGGCAGGCAGCCTCACACACCGCATGGGGCAGCGTCCCGCGCTCAAACGCTGGCTGAACCGGATCGTCGGCGGCGCTTTCATCGGGCTCGGCCTGCGCCTGGCTCTGGTGAGGCGCTAGCGTTTAAGACAGATCCTAAGCGCTTGAATTTTTGGAAAATTCCCCCATCTAAAGCGCCGACTACATAAGGTGGTCGAGCCGTATGGCTCTGCAACGCTTCGCACGCAAGGAGAGACGCGCATGTTCAATTGGGTGAAAACGACCATCCTGATGGCCGCCATTACGGCGTTGTTCGTTGTCGTGGGCGGAGTGATCGGGGGCCAGCGAGGCATGATGATGGCGCTTGCGTTTGCGCTGGCGATGAATTTCTTTTCGTACTGGTTTTCCGACAAGATGGTGCTGCGCATGTATAACGCGCAGGAGGTCGACCAGACCAATGCGCCGCAGTTTTACGGTGTCGTCCAGGAACTGGCGCAACGGGCCGGCTTGCCGATGCCGCGTGTGTACCTGATCGACGAGGATGCTCCCAACGCGTTTGCCACCGGGCGCAACCCCGAACACGCCGCGGTGGCCGCCACCACCGGCATCCTGCGGGTCTTGTCCGAGCGGGAGTTGCGCGGTGTCATGGCGCATGAGCTGACGCACGTGCGGCATCGCGATATTCTGATCTCGACGATTTCGGCGACCATGGCCGGCGCCATTTCGGCATTGGCCAATTTCGCGATGTTTTTCGGCGGGCGCGATGAGAATGGCCGCCCGGCCAATCCGATCGCCAGCATCGCGGTCGCGATTCTCGCGCCACTGGCCGCGATGATGATCCAGATGGCGATTTCGCGCGCGCGAGAGTATGAGGCGGACCGCGGCGGCGCAGAAATTTCGGGTGACCCGCAGGCGCTGGCCTCGGCGCTCGACAAGATTCATCGGTACGCGCAGGGAATCCCGTTCGCGGCGGCCGAAGAACACCCCGCCACGGCCCAGATGATGATCATGAACCCGCTCGCGGGCGGCGCGATCGCCAATCTGTTCTCGACTCATCCGGCCACCGAAGACCGGATTGCCCGCCTGATGGAAATGGCGCGCACCGGGCAGTATCCGGTTTAACAGGTATCGCCAACCGACCTGCCCGCCTGGTGCGGGCATTTCTTTTTTTGAGGCCGCGTCGTGCGGCACTACGCTTCATGCCGAAATCATCGTTGAATCCGGAAGGCCTGGCTTTTTCGCTCGACCGCGCCGCGCGCGCCGTTGATGCCGTCCTGAGCGGCACCGCCCTGCCGGCGGCCCTCGGCCGCGCGACGCTCGGTGCGCCGGTCAACGCGCGGGCGGCGGCGCAGGATTTGTCGTATCGCGCGATGCGCCGCCTCGGGACGACGCGGGCGTTGCTCGCCGCCCTGGCCAGACAGGCGCCCGCCGGTCAGGTGCGGGGTATATTGCTGTGCGCCCTGGCGTTGCTGCTGGATGCGCCTGGCGAGGCGGCCTATCCGCCCTTCACGGTCGTCGACCAGGCCGTCGCCGCGGTGGCGGCCAACGTTCGCACGGCGTCGGCCAAAGGGTTCGTCAATGCGGTGCTGCGACGCTTCCTGCGCGAACAGGAGACACTCACGGCGCAGGTCATGCAACAACCCGAGGCGCGCTGGAATTATCCGCTGTGGTGGATCGATGCAGTGCGTCGCGCGTGGCCCACGCAATGGGAGTCGATTTTGACGGCCGGCGATACGCGCGGGCCGCTGACGGTACGCGTGAATCGTCGTCGCACGACGCTGGAGGCGGCGCTGGCAAGCCTGCGTGCGGCCGGCCTGGATGGCGAGCCGAGCGATGCCGCGGCGATCCGGCTCGCGCGCGCAGTGCCCGTCGAGCGGTTACCGGGATTCCAACAAGGCCTGTTGTCGGTTCAGGATGCCGGAGCGCAACTCGCCGCGCCGCTCCTGTGCGCGGCCGACGGCATGCGCGTGCTCGATGCTTGCGCGGCCCCTGGCGGCAAGACCGGGCACTTGCTCGAACTGGCCGATATCGACCTGGTAGCGCTCGAGGCCGATGCCGGCCGCGCCGATCGCATTGATCAGAATCTCGATCGGCTGGGGCTGCACGCGACGGTGCGCGTGGGCGATGCCGGCGACCCGGCGCAATGGTGGGACGGCCGGCCGTTCGAACGCATTCTGGCCGATGTGCCCTGCTCGGCCTCGGGTATCGTGCGGCGCCATCCTGACATCCGCTGGTTGCGTCGCGCCGACGACGTCCCCCGCCTGGTCCTGACGCAACGCCGCATCCTGCAGGCCTTGTGGGGTGCCCTGGCGGCCGGTGGCGAACTGCTATACGTCACCTGTTCGATATTTCCGGACGAAAACGAGGCCCAGGCGCAATGGTTTGAACGAGTCTCGCCAGATGCGGTACGATTGGACGCTCCCGGCCAGTTGTTGCCAGCCCCTGACGGCGCGCACGACGGCTTTTTTTACGCACGCTTTCGGAAACGGTAACCTTGCGACGACCGCTCCTGGTTTGGCTCACGCTGCTGCTGGCTGCTTCTGCGCTGTCGCGCACGGACGCTGCGCGCGCGGATAACGAGATCAAGGTCGGCGATACCCGGCTCGAACGCGGCGCCGGCGGCTGGACGCTGGATGCCCACTTCGACTTCGTGCTCAACAGCAGTCTGGAGGATGCGGTCAATCGAGGCATTCCGCTTTACTTCACGACTGATTTCGAGCTGACCCAGTCGCGCTGGTACTGGTTCGACCGGCAGGTGGTCAGTGCCTCGCAAAGCACCCGTCTGTGGTTTCAGCCGCTGACTCGCCAGTACCGCGTCTCGAACGGCGGTGGCCTGCAACTCGGGTTTCCGACGCTGGCGTCGGCGTTGGCCCTGGTGCGCAACGTCAGCGCCTGGCGGGTCATCAAAAGTGATGAAGTCAGGCCGGGCGAGACTTACCATGCCTCGGTGCGCATGCGGCTCGATACCGCTTTGATGCCCAAGCCGTTTCAGATCGATGCCGTCAATAACCGGGACTGGAATATGAGTTCCAGCTGGAAGCATTTCATCTTTACCCCGACGCAGCCGGCCGAGCCGGCACCTGCGCCGCCGGCTGCGTCCGTGTCGGAGGCAGCGCCAGCTTCGAGCGCCGCGAGCGGGGTGTTACCTGTACCTGTACCTGTACCGGGGCCGGCCAGTGCCGCCGATCATGGCAAATAGCGACCGTCTCAAACGAATCGTCAGTCGCGCGCTGGTTGCCACCGTCGCGGTGGTCGCCTTGGTGTTGCTTATTCTATTGGCGCTGGCAAGCGCCAACACCGAGTTTTTCGATCGCTATTACTCGTGGCTCTATGGCGCGAACGTCGCGGTCGCGCTGATTTTCCTGCTGATCTTTTTCTCGCTGATCTGGATCATCGTAGCGCGTTTGCGGCAGGGCAAATTCGGCACGCGCTTGCTTGCCAAGCTGGCGTTCTACTTTGCCCTGGTCGGCGTGTTGCCCGGAGTGATCATCTATCTGGTATCGCTCCAGTTCGTATCTCGCAGTATCGAATCGTGGTTCGACGTGCGCGTCGAGTCGGCGCTCGACTCCGGCCTTGAGCTTGGCCGGGCGGTGCTCGACAATGGGCTGAGCGATCTGCGCAACAAGGCGCATCTGGTTGCGGATCAACTGGCGGCAAGCGGCGACCCGACCTCGTCGCTGGGCCTGCTGCGCCTGCGTGACCAGTTCGGCCTGCAGGAGGCCACCGTGCTCGACAGCAACGGCCGTGTGCTGGCCTCGGCCTCGAGCAATTTCAGTCAGTTGCTGCCCCAGGCGCCAACCGCCCTTGAACTGCGCCAGGCGCGCGCGCCGGGCGGCTATGCCGGATTCGAGGGCGGCAACGAGAGCATCGACAGCGGCGGCGACATCAAGAGCAGCGACGCGCAAAGCAATCAGCTGCGCTGGCTCGTCATCATCCCGATACCGTCGTCGTATGGCGCGTCGCTGCGCAGCAGCCAGCGGTTGCTGCAAGTCACTCAGCTCGTGCCGCGTAATCTTGCCAGCAACGCCGAGGCGGTGCAGACCGCCTATCGCGAGTATCAGGAGAAGGCCCTGGGGCGCACGGGGCTGCGCAAAATGTATATCGGCACGCTGACCCTGAGCCTGTTCCTGGCGACGTTCGTGGCAATGATGCTGGCGCTGGCGCTGGGCAACCAGCTGGCTCGCCCGCTGTTTTTGCTGGCCAAGGGCACCAAGGAGGTGGCCGAGGGCGACTACACGCCCAAGCACGAGATGCGCACCAACGACGAGCTCGGCTTCCTGACCCAGGCGTTCAATGCGATGACACGCCAGCTGGCCGATGCCCGTATCGCGGTGGAGCATAATCGCCTGGCTCTGGAGAGCTCCAAGGCCTATCTCGAGAGTATTCTTTCCAACCTGACGGCCGGCGTGTTCGTGTTCGATCGCGAGTTTCGAATGACGACGGCCAATCCGGGCGCCGAACGTATTTTCAAGCAGAGCTTCCAGGACGAGCTCAATCGCCTGCTCGACGATATACCGGCCCTGGTGGAATTTGGCGCGATCCTGCGCAAGGCGTTTGCCGATCAGGGAGCGAATGCCGAGCTCACGGGCGGGCATTGGCAACAGCAGATCGCGCTGACGCTGCCCAACGAGCCCGATCCGGTGACGTTGCTGGTGCGCGGGGCGCGCTTGCCCGAGGGTGCGCAAAACACCGGCGGCTATGTGGTGGTGTTCGACGACATCAGCGATGTGATTTCGGCCCAGCGTTCCGCAGCCTGGGGCGAGGTGGCGCGCCGGCTGGCGCACGAGATCAAGAATCCGCTGACGCCCATCCAGCTGTCGGCCGAACGGTTGCAGCACAAGCTGTCGGACAAGCTGCCGCCGGCCGATGCGGAAGTGCTGCGAAGGGGGGCTGCCACGATCGTCAATCAGGTCGCTGCGATGAAGCGGATGGTCGATGATTTTCGCGACTATGCGCGCACCCCGCCGGCCGTGTTGCAGAACCTCCAGCTCAACGACTTGATCGTCGAGGTGCTGGGCCTGTACGCCGACGACGGCAGCCGTCACATCATCACCGCCAACCTGGCGGCCGATTTGCCGATTATTCGCGGCGATCCCACGCAATTGCGCCAAGTGATTCACAATTTGCTGCAAAATGCGCAGGACGCGGTCGCTGAATCCGCAAACCCTCTTATCAGTATTGAAACGAAGACAGTAGAATACAAAGAAGGCGAGTCGCGCGACGGCGCACGCAAGCGCAATGCGGTGCGCCTGACGATCACCGACAGCGGCCCGGGATTTTCGGCGCGCATTCTCACTCGCGCCTTCGAGCCGTATGCCACCACCAAGGCCAAGGGAACGGGACTGGGGTTGGCGATGGTCAAGAAGATCATCGATGAGCACGACGCGCGCATCGACATCAGGAATCGACCGGGTCCCGACGGCGAGGGTGTGATTGGCGCACAGATCGCGATTCTGTTCACGCAGTTGAAAGAAGACTCTGCGCCGTCCGGCGAGCAGACGGTGGAACACACGAAGGTAGCGTAAATGGCAACCATCTTGGTGGTGGACGACGAAATGGGTATCCGGGAGTTGCTCTCGGAAATTCTCAGCGACGAAGGTCATGTGGTGGAAGTGGCGGAGAACGCCCAGGCCGCGCGCGCCTATCGCGCGCAGCAGGTTCCGGATCTGGTCCTGCTCGATATCTGGATGCCCGATACCGATGGTGTGACGTTGCTCAAGGAGTGGGCCGCACAGGGTCAACTGACGATGCCGGTCATCATGATGTCGGGACATGCGACGATCGATACCGCGGTCGAAGCGACCAAGATTGGCGCGCTGAATTTCCTGGAGAAGCCGATCGCATTGCAGAAATTGCTGCAGGCGGTCGCGCAGGGACTCGCCCACGGCAGACAGGACGCGGGCCAGGGCAAGGTCGGTGCCGCCGATGCGGCAGGTGTGGAGGTGGCCGGTCTCGACGACGAGTCCGATAGCTATGTCGATATCGACGAGGACGGGTTCGGCAATGGCGTGGCAAGCCGAGCCAGCACTCATGACGGCACTGCGCCGGCGTCGTCCTCCGGCATTTCGTTCGATGTTCCGCTGCGCGAAGCGCGCGACGCCTTCGAGCGCGCCTATTTCGAGTACCACCTGACCAAGGAAAACGGCAGCATGACGCGTGTGGCCGAGAAAACCGGGCTGGAACGGACGCATTTGTATCGCAAGCTCAAGCAATTGGGGGTTGAACTGAGCAGGGCCAAGCACGAACGCTGAAACGCCGCCTATTTGTTGCAGGCGGCTTGCAGTCATACCGGGATTTGCTTATAATCTCGCTTCCTTGGCCCGGTAGCTCAGTTGGTAGAGCAGCGGATTGAAAATCCGTGTGTCGATGGTTCGATTCCGTCCCAGGCCACCAAGAACACCAAGGGCTTGCATCCATGCAAGCCCTTTTTGCGTTTTGCGACGATTTTGCCCGCCTCATGCGCGGTCCGGCAAAATGGTCGCCGCCAGAGCCCGCCGCTGTCCCGCATGCGTGATGGATTCGGCGCGGGGATCCCCGCAGCAGGGGAATTTGCGTACATGCGATCATGACGATATCTGAAGATGCCGCACTGGTCTTGTTCTCCGGCGGACAAGACTCGACCACTTGCCTGGCCTGGGCGCTGGCGCGCTATGCTCGCGTGGAAACGCTCGGTTTCGATTACGGCCAGCGCCATCGGGTCGAGCTGGATTGCCGCACCGACGTGCTGGCACGGTTGCGTGCCGAATTCCCGGCGTGGACCCCGCGGCTGGGCGAGGATCACATGATCGACCTGTCGGTGCTCGGTCAGATCAGCGACACCGCATTGACGCGCGAAGTCTCGATTGCAATGAGCGCGGATCATTTGCCCAACACCTTCGTGCCGGGCCGCAACCTGCTGTTCATGACGATCGGCGCCACCATTGCCTACCGTCGCGGCTTGCGCGTGCTGGTCGGCGGCATGTGCGAGACCGACTTCTCCGGTTATCCGGATTGCCGGGACGACACCATGAAGGCGCTCCAGGTGGCACTCAATCTTGGCATGGATCGCCGTTTCATCGTCGAGACGCCGCTGATGTGGATCGACAAGACCCAGACCTGGCGGCTTGCGCACTCGCTGGGCGGTGCGCCTTTGGTCGAGCTGGTGCGCGAAGCCACGCATACCTGTTACCTCGGCGAGCGCGGTGAGCTGCATGCCTGGGGTTACGGTTGCGGCGAATGCCCGGCGTGCGAGTTGCGTCGCCGTGGATATGAGGGCTACATAGCCCAGGGCGGACAATGACCTACACCGTCAAGGAAATTTTCTATACATTGCAGGGCGAGGGCGCCAACGCCGGCCGGCCGGCCGTATTTTGCCGCTTCGCGGGTTGCAACCTCTGGACTGGCCGCGAGCAGGACCGCGCCGACGCGGTGTGCCGCTTTTGCGATACAGATTTTGTCGGCACTGACGGCGAGAACGGCGGAAAATATGCGACGCCGGAAGCCCTGGCCGAACGCATCGCGTCGCTCTGGCCCGCTGGCGACAGCGAGCACCGCTTCGTCGTGTGCACCGGTGGAGAACCTTTGCTGCAGCTCGATGAGCCATTGATCGATGCGCTGCACCGCTCGCGCTTCCGCATCGCGATCGAGACCAACGGCACCCAGCCTGTGCCACCCGGCATCGATTGGGTTTGCGTCAGCCCGAAAGCGGATGCGCCGCTGGTTGTGACTCGGGGGCACGAGCTGAAAGTGGTGGTGCCGCAGGCGCGTCAGTCGCTGGCCGGGTACGAGGCATTGGGCTTCGAGCACTTTTATTTGCAGCCGATGGACGGCCCGCTGCGCGAGGCCAATACGCGTTGGGCTATCGATTATTGCAAGCAGCATCCGCGCTGGCGGCTGTCGATGCAAACGCACAAGTATCTGAATATTCCCTAGGGGGCGCCAGGCCCGGCCAGCGCGGCGTGTGTCGATTGAGTGCAACGCCGGCTACGGGGCCGCCTCCTCATTGAAGAGCGATTTTGCGTGATTACCATTACCCGAAAACTTGAGTTCGACGCAGGTCACCGCATTCCCGATCATCGGAGCCAGTGCCGTAACCTGCACGGACATCGTTACGTTCTGGAAATTACCCTGTGCGGCGAGATCATGCAGCACGAGGGCGCCTCCGACAACGGCATGGTGATGGACTTCGCCGACGTCAAGACGCTCGCTCGCGAGCACCTGATCGACGTGTGGGATCACGCCTTCCTGGTCTACGAGAACGATGCTGCCGTCAGGGGGTTTCTCGACAGCCTGCCGGATCACAAGACGGTCGTGCTGGACCGGGTGCCGACGGTAGAGAACCTCGCGGCCGTCGCTTTCGACGTTTTGGCAGCGGTGTTCGACGCTCATTACGGCGTCAATCTGCGTCTGACGCGGGTGCGTCTGTACGAAACGCCCAACTGCTGGGCCGAGGTCTGCCGCTAGCCGATAACCCGCAGCGCAGGTTCGGGCCGATCGGGCTATGATGATCGGTGCAACGAGCGAGGTGTCAGGATTCCGCTTGCATACCGACTAAGCGTCAGGCGTTCAACCAGGTGCAATGAAGCTGCGGGGGTATTTCATGAAAGCATGGCAAAACATGAGGCGGATCGCGTCGATGGCGCTCGTCTGCGGTGCTGCGATCGCAGCGCTCTCATCGTCGGCGGACGCCGCCCAGGCGCCGCCGCCGGCAAAAAAATTGACCGAGCAGGCCATACGCAATTACCAGGCAGGACATCGAAAACAGGCGTTGGCGCAGTTTCGCCAGGCCGCTGGCCAGGGAAACCGCCTGGCTGAATTCGATTACGCGATGATGCTGCTCAATGGCGAGGGCGCAGCGAAGGCGGCGCCGCAAGAGGGCGCGCAATGGCTGCACAAGGCCGCTCTGGCTGGCATGAGTCAGGCCCAATTTCTTTACGGAAAGATGTTCGACGATGGGTATGTGGTGAACAAATCCATCAAGGACGCCAATTTTTGGTACGGCAAGGCCGCCGAACAGGGGCACATCGAGGCTGAAGCGGCGATGGCCAACGAATACTTCATTGGGCGCGGCGTCCCGCTGGATTACCACAAAGCCTTCGATCTCTATCTCAAAGCGGCCAGAGGGGGCGACCTGCCGTCGCAATACATCGTCGCGAGTTACTACGAGCACGGCTACGGTGTCATGACGCCCGACATCGATCAAGCGCGCGTGTGGTATGCGCGCGCGGCAGCGCAGGGCGACATCGCTGCGTTGGGCAAATTGCGAGCCCTGACAGCACGACGCGCGGCCGAGACTGCTCAACAGGCGGCGCCGGCGGGCAGTCCGGCCCACTGAGCCATAAAGGGAGGTTGCCTGCCCGCGCTCGGGCAGGCGGCCTCTAACTCTGCATCAGGCGTTTTTCGCGCGCGACGCTCATCAGAATGCCGACGCCCACGCCGAGCGTGACCAGCGCCGTGCCGCCGTAACTCATGAATGGCAATGGCACGCCGACCACGGGCAGGATGCCGCTGACCATGCCCATGTTGACGAACGAATAAGTAAAGAAAATCATGCTGATCGCCCCGGCCAGCAATCGCCCGAACTGCGTGGCTCCGCTGGCGGCGATCATCAGGCCGCGCACCACCAGCGCAAAATAGAGCAGCAACAGCACGCTCTCACCGATCAGGCCGAATTCCTCGGCGAAGACCGCGAAAATGAAGTCGGTGTGTTTTTCAGGGATGAATTCGAGGTGGGCCTGGGTGCCCTTGAGCCAACCCTTGCCGGTAACGCCGCCGGAGCCGATGGCGATGACTGCCTGAATGGTGTGGAACCCTTTGCCCAGCGGATCCGACGTCGGATCCAGGAATGTGCAGATCCGATGTTTCTGATAATCATGCAGCCCGACCCAACTGACGTTGGGCTGACAGATGCGACTCTCGAAGGCCAGCAGCGACCCGATGGCGATGACGGCGGCGAGAAAGACCGGCAAGATCAGTTTCCAGCTCAGTCCGGCCAGATAAATCACGTAGAGTCCGGCGGCAGCGACCAGCAGCGCCGTACCGAGGTCGGGCTGTTTGGCAATCAGTCCCACCGGGATCAGCAACAAAACCACCGCCACAACATAGTCGTACCAGCGCACGCCGCCTTCACGCTTCTGAAAATACCAGGCCAGCAGCAGCGGCATGGCGATTTTCATGATCTCGGACGGTTGGATCACCACGCCCACATTGATCCAGCGTCGCGCCCCGTTCTTGGTGACGCCGATCACGAATACCGCGATCAGCAGGGCGATGCCGAACGCGTAAAGGGGCACGGCGATGCGCATCAGTTTCTGGGTCGGCAGCGATGCCAGCAGCCACATCAGCACGAACGCCAGCCCGATATTGCGCAATTGGCTGGTGACCCGGCTCGGCACGTCGATGCTGGCGCTGTAGAGTGCGACCAGTCCGATCGCCAGCAGCAACAACATGATTACCACCAGGGGCAAATCGAATGCGGCGAATGCCCGCTTTACCCGGTCCGTGATGGACGGCTTGTCGAGCGTCATCATTGGCTTTCTCCGTGGGAGCGAAGCGCGGCGCGTCGGCGCGCCTCGTCCCTGAACAGCGGCAAGGGAGCCTTGGCGGCATGCGGCGGGCCTGACGTGCGCGATACGGTCGCGCCTGGCGACTGCGCCGAGCGGGCGTCCGCCGCCGAGGCCGGCGCCGCGACGCCACTGGCGGCGCCGGGCGCACTGGCAGCGCCGGGGATGCCCGCCGCCTGGTTGGCGGCGGCTTGCGCGGCGCGCTCCTTGGGCTCGTCGATCAAATAATAGTCCAGTACCTTGCGGGCGATGGGCGCCGCGACCGAAGCGCCCCACCCGGCGTTTTCGACCAACAACGCCAGCGCGATCTTCGGGTGGTCTACCGGAGCGAACGCTTCAAAAACGGCATGATCCCGCTTGAATTCCGGCACGAGGTTATGGTTGTAGACCTCGCCCTTGGTCAGCGAAAAGACCTGTGCAGTACCGGTTTTGCCGGCGACCGTATAGGGGACGCCAATGAATTGGCGGTAGGCCGTGCCTTCGGGATTGCTCGTCACGCCTTCCATCGCATGTTTGACGAAGTCGATGTACTTCTGCTTGACCGGGATCCGGAAGCTGGCATGCGGCACGGTCAGCTGAATCTGATGCGTGATCGGATCCTGAACGGCCTGTACCAGATGCGGTTTCATCACCACGCCGTTATTGGCCAGCGTGGCGACCGCGTGCGCGGTCTGCAGGATCGTAAACGAGTTATAGCCCTGGCCGATGCCAAGACTCACCGTCTCGCCCTCGTACCAACGCTGTTGCGCCGGCGTCTTGTATGCCATGCGCTTCCAGGCCTTGGAGGGCAACACGCCGCGCGCCTCGCCGGCGATGTCGATACCGGTGAGCTGGCCGAAGCCCCAGGGCACCATGAAATCGTGAATGGCATCGACGCCGAGATCGTGCGCGAGCATGTAGTAATAGGTGTCGTTCGATACCACGATGGAGCGGTACATATTGACTTGCCCCTGTCCGCTGCGCACGTCGTTGCGGAAGACGTGGTTGCCGAGCTTGTAAAAACCAGGATCGTGGAAACTCCAGTCCTCGGTGCGCTTGCCCAGGGTCAGTCCGGCCAGCGCCATGAACGGCTTGTAGGTCGAGCCGATCGGATAAGTGCCGCGCAAGGGGCGATCGAGCAGTGGCTTGTCGGGCGAGTTGTTGAGCGCATCCCAGTTTTGCTGGTCGATGCCCTCGACGAACAGGTTGGGGTTGAAACTGGGCTCCGATACGAAAGCCAGCACATCGCCGGTCGACGGCTCGATTGCCACCAGTGCGCCACGCTGTCCGGCAAAAGCCTTCTCGGCGACCTCCTGCAGCTTGATGTCGATCGACAGGATCAGGTTGTCGCCCGGCGTCGCCGGCGTGCGGGAGATGACGCGCACGGGCCGGCCGCCCGCGGTCACCTCGACCTCCTCGAAACCGGTGACGCCATGCAGCTGGGTTTCATAACTCTGCTCGACACCGGTCTTGCCGATGTAATCGGTGCCGCGATAGTTGTTGATATCGCGCCGAATGTCGTAGTGGGCGGGATCGGCGTCGTTTTCCTCGCTCATTTTCTGGAGGTGCTCGCGATCGCGCTGCGAAATGCGGCCGACATAGCCGATCACGTGTGCGGCCGTCTCGCCGAGCGGATATTGCCGGAACAGGCGGGCATGCACCTCGACACCCGGAAAACGATAACGCTGAGCAACAAACTGCGCGACTTCGTCATCGCTCAGCCGAGTGCGGATCGGCAAGCTCTCGAAGCTTTTGCCGTCCTCGAGAAGCCGCTTGAAGCGCGAGCGGTCGCGCGGCGTAATACGTACCACCGTGGCCAGTTGGTCGATCAGCTTTGGCAGTGGTTCGTCGATCTTCGACGGCGTGATCTCCAGCGTATAGGCGGAGTAATTGTCGGCCAGCACCACGCCGTTGCGGTCCATGATGACGCCGCGATTGGGCACGATCGGCGCCAGTGCGATGCGGTTTTCGTCGGCCTGCAGTGCATACAGCTTGTGCTTGAACACCTGCAAATAGACGAAGCGTCCCGCGAGCAGCCCAAAGCACAGCAGCACGAACAGTCCGGCAGCGGAAATGCGCAGGTGAAACTGTTTGAGTTGCTGCTCGAGATTTTTGAATTCGGTCATGCGAAGCGGGCCGTCCCTGAAGTGGCGAAATCAGATCGGCCGCGTATCGTCACGATCGACGGCGCGCTTCTGCGGCGCCAGCAGGAGGATGCTGACGATCGGCCATAGCGCCGCTTCGACGAACGCGGCCAGCAATGGCCACCAGCCGGGAAACGGGGCGCCGGTCGCCAACCGTATCAGGAACGGCACGAGGTGGGCGAGCAACAGCAGCGGCAGCACCAGCAGCGCCTGGGTGAAGAGCGTGAACCACAGCACGCGCCGGTGAATCATGATCGCACCGTAGGACAGCAGCGTATAGGCGAGTGCGTGCTCGCCAAGCAGGCCCGCATTGTGCACGTCCATCAGCAGCCCGACGATGAAGGCGATGCCCATGCCGACTTTGCGGGGCTGGTGAATATTCCAGAAAATCAACACCAGCGCGACGAAGTCGGGCATCACCGGAATGTCACCCCACGGCATCAGGTTGACCAGAAAGGCGGCGATCAGGCTGATGGCGATGAAGTACGGATTGACCGGCAGCAGTATGTATTGCGGGCGGGTCATGGAAGACTCTTCATGGTGTTTTCTTTTCCGGCGTTTTCTGCGCGGGCGCGGCAGTGGCCTTGCCGTGCGCGGTCGCACCCTGGGGCTTGCCGGTCTTGCGAGCGTCGCCTTTCTTGCCGTCTTTGCCGTTCTTGTCGGTCGGCGGCGCGTTTTGATCGGTGGAGCCGGCGGCCTCGGTCGGGGGCGGAGGTGGCGGATTGTATTGCAGCACCAGCACCTGCCGCTGGCTGTGCAGTTGCGCCACCGGTTGGCAGACGATGCGGGCGAAAGTCGTGTCGGACTGCTTGTCCACACGTGTGACGCGAGCGACCGGCACGCCGGCGGGATACACACCGCCCAGGCCGTTGGTGACTACCTGATCGCCCACTTTCACGTCGGCGCTCAAGGGGATGAAGCGCAGATCGAGCGCGCCGCCCGGCAAGCCCCCGTAGACCACGCTGTTCACGCCGCTGCGCAACAGTTGCACGGGCACGGCCTGATCCTTGTCGGTAATCAGGGTTACTTCGGAGTACATCAAGAATACGCGTGTGACCTGTCCCAGCAGCCCCTGCTCGGTGATCACGGGGGCGCCGGCCTTGACCCCCTGTCGCGAGCCGCGGTCGATGACTACCTTCTGCGTGAACGGATCGCGCGTGTCGTACTCGATCTGGGCCGGGATGGTCGGTACCTGCATGCGGTCGCGCAGCGCCAGCAATTGTCGCAGGTGGTCGTTCTCGGCGCTGAGCTCGGCGTTGCGCATCGCTTGCGCCGACAACTCCAGGTTACGCTCGCGCAGCAGGCGATTCTGGGCGCGCAACTGGCCTTCGCTGACCAGGAAATCGGAAGCGCCGACCAGACTGTCGCGCGGCACCAGCATCACGCGCTGTAACGGATACAGGGCCGTGCCGATGAAATAGCGCAGCTTTTCCAGCGTTTTGTAGTGCGAGTCGACCACGAGCAGGCCGACGGCCAACGCGACGAAACAGATGAGTCGCGCCAGCGCCGACGGCCCTTGCTTGAAGAGTGGCGGCGGACTGTACTGCATGCAATGCCTTGAAAAACCGTCTTAAAGGGATCCGTCGGCCGCGCCGCGGAGCCGTGCTCTTGGCAAGTTCACTCGTACGAAAAGATGCTGCCGAGCTTGTCCATGCGCTCGAGCGCCATGCCGGAGCCGCGCACCACGCACGTCAGCGGGTCTTCGGCCACCAGCACCGGCAAGCCGGTTTCCTCGGCCAGCAGGCGATCGAGGTCGCGCAACAGCGCGCCGCCGCCGGTCAGCATCATGCCGCGCTCGGCAATGTCGGCGCCCAGCTCGGGCGGTGTTTGCTCGAGTGCGATCTTGACCGACGAGACGATCTGGTTGAGCGGGTCGGTCAGCGCTTCGAGAATTTCGTTGCTGGAGATGGTGAAGGCGCGCGGAATGCCCTCGGAGAGGTTGCGGCCCTTGACTTCCATCTCCTTGACCTCGGAGCCGGGGAAGGCCGAGCCGATTTCCTTCTTGATCGCTTCGGCGGTCTGCTCACCGATCAGCATGCCGTAGTTGCGGCGAATGTAGTTGACGATCGCCTCGTCGAACTTGTCACCGCCCACGCGTACCGAACCCTTGTAGACGATGCCGCCCAGCGAGATCACGCCGACTTCCGTGGTACCGCCGCCGATGTCGACCACCATCGAGCCGGTGGCTTCCGATACCGGCAGGCCGGCGCCGATGGCCGCGGCCATCGGTTCTTCGATCAGATAGACCTGCGAGGCGCCGGCGCCGTGCGCGGCTTCCTTGATCGCGCGCCGCTCGACCTGCGTCGAGCCGCATGGCACGCAGATGATGATGCGCGGGCTCGGTGAGAACATGCGCGATTCGTGCGCCATCTTGATGAACTGCTTGATCATCTGCTCGGTCACCGTGAAATCGGCGATCACGCCGTCTTTCATGGGCCGGATCGCCTCGATGTTGCCGGGCACCTTGCCGAGCATCTGCTTGGCTTCCTTGCCGACCGCCTGAATCGTCTTTTTGCCGCTGGGGCCGCCTTCCTGACGGATCGCGACGACCGAGGGCTCGTCCAGGACGACACCCTTGCCGCGCATGTAGATCAGCGTGTTGGCCGTACCGAGGTCGATTGCCAGATCGTTGGAAAAATAGCTGCGTAGAAAACCGAACATGCAAAATCCTGTTTCGCGTGATGCCACCGGCCGAATTCGATGGGCGGGTTGGCAGTGTCTGAAATACGGGGCTCGAACTCGAAATTTCTGCGGGCCGATGCGCCAGCGCTGGTCCTGTGCCAATCGCACCAAGGCCAACCGGGTGGCTGCATGTCGAGTGCCGCACGCCGCTTCGGGGCCCGCGAGCGCGGCATCGACCGGGCTAAAACATGCAAAATGCTGCCCGGCCAAAAATTTAATGTGCAATGATACCTTATAATTTTGGGGATTTTGCAGGAAAAAAGCGGAGTTTGGCGCCGCGAACCGACCCCGGCGCCGCCATAGCCGGCTTTCGGAAAATCCTCCTGCCCGGCAACGTCGCGGCATGCCGTTCGCGACTCAAACTCATTGATTTATATCGAGATATTTCATGGCATTGAATCTCAGCGATGTCACGCGCATCGCGCATCTGGCGCGCATCGAACTCGCTCCCGGCGAAGCCGAGCATACGCTTGCGGAATTGAACGGGTTTTTCGGGCTGGTCGAACGGATGCAGGCGGTCGACACCGAGGGTGTCGCGCCGCTGGCGCACCCGATCGAGCAGATCCAGGCGGTGAGCCTGCGCCTGCGCGAGGACGCCGTGACCGAGACGGTGGACCGCGAAGCCAATCAACGGCCCGCGCCGGCCGTGCAGGACGGGCTGTACCTGGTGCCCAAAGTCATTGAATGAGCGCGGCGCGAAGCTGTACGCCGCCCAATCGCATCTTCTCTTGACGGTTTTATGGAACTCTCTCTGACCGATTTGCAAGACCTGCGCACGGCGCTCGACACCAGGCGCGTGTCCAGCGTCGAGCTGGCCCAACATTATCTGGCGCGTATCGACGCGGCTCGGGCGCTCAACGCCTTTGTCGACGTGTCGCCCGAGGCCACGCTGGCCCAAGCGCGCGCGGCCGACGCGCGCCTGGCGCGCGGCGAAGGCGGCGCGACAGCCCCGCTGCTGGGTATTCCGCTGGCTCACAAGGACGTTTTCGTCACCCGCGAATGGGTTTCCACGGCTGGCTCGCGCATGCTGGCGGGCTACCGCAGTCCGTTCGATGCCGCCGTCGTCGAGCGCCTGGCCGAAGCGGGCATGGTATGCCTTGGCAAAACCAATATGGACGAGTTCGCGATGGGCTCGTCGAACGAAAACTCCCATTTTGGCCCCGTGAAAAACCCATGGGACCTGAGCGCCGTGCCCGGCGGATCGTCCGGCGGATCTGCCGCGGCAGTTGCCGGTGGGCTGGCGCCGGTGGCTACCGGCACGGACACCGGCGGCTCGATTCGGCAGCCCGCCGCTTTTTGCGGGCTCACGGGCATCAAGCCGACGTACGGCAACGTGTCGCGCTACGGCATGATCGCGTTTGCCTCGTCGCTCGACCAGGGCGGCCCGCTCGGCCGCAGCGCGGCGGACTGTGCGCAGTTGCTCAGCGCCATGGCAGGGTTCGACAAGCGCGACTCGACCAGCCTGGAGCGTCCGGCCGAAAATTACATGCGCCAGCTCGACCAGCCGTTGCCCGGCGCGAGTGCGGCACAGCCGCTGGCCGGGCTGCGCGTCGGCCTGCCGCGCGAGTATTTCGGCGACGGGCTGGCCGACGACGTGCGCACAGCGATCGAAACTGCCTTGCAGACGCTGGAGCGCCTCGGGGCCGTGCGGGTCGAGATTTCGCTGCCCAAGACCGAACTGTCGATCCCGGTGTACTACGTGATCGCGCCGGCCGAGGCTTCGTCCAATCTGTCGCGCTTCGACGGCGTGCGTTACGGGCATCGGGCCGCGCAATATGCCGATCTGCTCGACATGTACAAGAAGACCCGCGCCGAAGGCTTCGGCGCCGAGGTCAAGCGCCGCATCCTGGTGGGCACGTACGTGCTGTCGCACGGCTATTACGACGCCTATTACCTGCAGGCGCAGCGCATTCGCCGCCTGATCGCGCAAGACTTCCAGGACGCTTTCGCCCAGTGCGACCTCATCATCGGACCGGTCGCGCCGAGCGTGGCATGGAATCTGGGTGAGAAGAGCGACGATCCGCTCAAGATGTACCTGGCCGATATCTATACGCTGTCGGTCAGTCTGGCGGGCTTGCCGGGCATGAGCGTGCCGGTTGGCTTTGGCCGGGCGCAGCGCCCGGTCGGCATGCAGATCATCGGCAATTATTTTGACGAGGCGCGCATGCTGCAGGTCGCGCACGCGTTCCAGCAGGTAACCGACTGGCATCGCCGCCAGCCGCAGGAGAGCGCCTGATGCGGTATGCGCTGGCCGCGGCCGCTTGCGCCGTGCTCCTCGCGTCGTGCAGTTTCAGTTCGCTGCCGAGCGCGCCGATTGCCTATCACCCGATCGATCTGGACGGCCATTGCGCCCAGACCGACGTGGACGGCTTTCGCGAGCAGGCGACCCTGAAGGTGCGCGACAACTGGGTGCAGGCGCTGTCCTGGCGACTATGGGTTGGGCAGCGCGGCAGTTGTCATTTCGAGCTGTCCGAGTTTCGGCAAACGCGCACGCGTCCGCAAATCGAGCTGCGCGCGCGCGACGGCAGCGCTTGCGAGCTGATGGTCTGGCAGGAGCCGGGGCGCGTGACGCTGGCGCATGCGAATTGCGAGCAGTACTGTACGCCGGGCATTTACCAAGAGGCATGGCCGGTCATGTTCGATCCTCACGCCGGCATCTGCGCGGCGGCCACGCGCCGCGCGGGCTGATGAATGAAAAGGTAAGCACTATGCAATGGGAAGTCGTGATTGGCCTGGAGACGCATGCGCAGCTCTCCACGGTCTCCAAAATTTTTTCGGGCGCCTCGACCCGCTTCGGTGCGGCGCCCAACACGCAGGCCTGTGCGGTCGATCTGGCGCTGCCCGGCGTATTGCCGGTCATGAACCGGGGCGCGGTCGAACGCGCGATCCAGTTCGGCCTGGCGATTGGCGCGACGATCGCGCCGCAAAGCATTTTCGCCCGGAAAAATTATTTCTACCCGGATTTGCCCAAGGGCTATCAAATCAGCCAGTACGAAATCCCGGTGGTGCAGGGCGGCGCGCTGACCATCCAGGTACCGGCCGACGAGAAGACGGGCATGCCGGCTTATGAAAAGACGGTGCAGCTCACGCGCGCGCACCTCGAGGAAGATGCCGGCAAATCGCTGCACGAGGATTTCGCCGGCATGACCGGCATCGACCTGAATCGGGCCGGCACGCCGTTGCTCGAAATCGTCACCGAGCCGGACATGCGCAGCGCCGCGGAGGCCGTGGCCTATGCCAAGGCTTTGCACGGCCTGGTGGTCTGGCTGGGCATTTGCGACGGCAACATGCAGGAAGGATCGTTTCGCTGCGACGCGAACGTGTCGGTGCGCCCGATGGGCCAGGAGGCTTTCGGCACGCGCGCCGAAATCAAGAACCTGAATTCGTTCCGCTTTCTCGAGGAGGCGATTCACTATGAGGTGCGGCGCCAGATCGAATTGATCGAGGACGGCGGCGAGGTCGTGCAGGAGACACGCCTGTACGATCCGGACAAGCGAGAAACCCGTTCGATGCGCAGCAAGGAAGACGCGCACGATTATCGCTATTTCCCCGATCCGGATCTGATGCCTTTGGTGATCGCCGACGACTGGGTCGAGCGTGTGCGCGGCGAGCTGCCGGAGTTGCCCGGCGCGATGCAAGCGCGCCTGGTCGAGCAGTACGGCCTGACCAAATACGACGCTGCCGTGCTGACCTCGTCCAAGGCCATGGCTGCCTATTTCGAGGCGGTCGTCGCCCGGGCCGGCGCGGCCAGCGCCAAGCCGGCCGCCAACTGGATCATGGGCGAGCTGGCCTCGCAACTCAATCGCGACGGTATCGAACTGGCGGCCTGCCCTGTGTCGGCCGCGCAACTCGCCGGCTTGCTGGCGCGCATCGCCGACGGCACGATCTCCAACAAGATCGCCAAGGAAGTGTTCCAGCACATGTGGGACGAGCCTGCCGACGACGATGCGGCAGCCGATCGCATCATCGAGACCAAGGGTCTCAAGCAGATCTCCGACACCGGCGCGCTGGAGAAGATCATCGACGAAGTGCTGGCGGCCAATGCCAAGTCGGTCGAGGAATTCCGGGCCGGCAAGGAGAAGGCCTTCAACGCGCTGATCGGCCAGGCGATGAAAGCCACCAAAGGCAAGGCGAACCCGCAGCAGGTCAACGAATTGCTGCGCAAGAAGCTGTCGGCCTAGCCCGCGGCCGGTTGGCGTGCGCGCGTTACGGCGCGTCTTGCTGCATCAGATCGGCAGCCCTTTCGGCGATCATGATGGTCGGCGCGTTGGTGTTGCCGCCGATCAGCGTGGGCATGACCGAGGCGTCGACCACGCGCAGCCGCTCGACGCCGCGCACGCGCAACTGAGGATCGACCACGGCGGCCGCGTCGCTGCCCATGCGGCAGGTCCCCACCGGGTGGTAGATCGTGTCGGCCCGCGCGCGAATCAGCGCCCGCAGCGCGTCATCGCTCTGCACATCCTGCGAGTACAACTCTTTGCCGCCGAATTCGGCGAGCGCGGGCGCCGCCAGAATCTTGCGCACAATGCGCAGACCCCGCAACAGACCCTCGAGATCCTCGGGCTCGCTCAAAAAGCGCGGGTCGATCACCGGCGCCTGGCGTGCATCGGCACTGGCCAGGGTGACGTTGCCGCGACTTTTCGGACGCAACACGCACACATGGCACGAAAAGCCGTGACGCACGTGCAGCTTGCGATTGTGATCGTCGGAAATCCCCACCAGGAAGTGCAATTGCAGATCGGGGCGATCGAGACCCGGCTGGCTCGACAAAAAGCCGCCGGCCTCGGCCACGTTGCTGCTGAACACGCCGCGCCGCTCGCGCAGGTAGTTGAACAGCGCACCTGTCAAATGCGCCAGGCCGGCAGGCGAAAAGCCGATCAGATCGCTCGACGGCACGCATTTATTGATGATGACATCGAGGTGATCCTGTAGATTGCCACCGACGCCGGGGGCTTCCACCAGCACTGGGATGCCCAGCGATTGCAAGTGCTCGGCTGGACCGATGCCGGAGCACATCAGCAACTGCGGGCTATTGAACGCGCCGGCGGCAAGCACGATTTCGGCGCGCGCGCGCAACGTCTCGCGCCGGCCGCGCCGCTGCACCTCGACCCCCACGGCGCGCCGGCCCTCGAAGACGATGCGCAATGCGCTGGTGCCTGTCATGACGTGCAGGTTTTGCCGCGTGCGGCCATGCAAATAGGCGCGTGCCGCGTTCCAGCGCTCGCCGTTCTTTTGCGTTACCTGGTACAGGCCCACGCCCTCCTGCGCGGCGCCGTTGAAATCCCCATTGACCGGAAAGCCGGCTTGGCGGCCGGCCTCGACAAAGCGCATCGAAAACGGATTGGGCGAGCGCAGGTCGGCCACGTTCAGCGGCCCCTGCGTGCCATGCCAGGCATCGGCGCCGCGCTCATTGTGCTCGGCTCGCCTGAAATACGGCAGCACGTCCTGCCAGCGCCAGCCGGGACAACCGGCATCGGCCCAGGCGTCGTAGTCGAGCGGATGGCCGCGCGTGTAGATCATGGCGTTGATCGAGCTGCTGCCGCCCAGGCCGCGCCCGCGCGGCTGATAGCCCCGCCTGCCGTCGAGCGCGGGCTGCGGCGTCGTATGGAACGCCCAGTTGCGGGCCGACTTGAACGGCACCAGGCCGGCCAGTCCGAGCGGTGTTTTGACCAGCCAATGATGATCGTCGGGCCCGGCCTCGAGCAGCGCAATCGTGCGCTCGGGCAGCGCGTCGGCCAGGCGCGCCGCGAGCGCGCACCCACCCGATCCCGCGCCGACCACGAGATAGTCGTATTCCATGTCTTCCTCCCGGTTTTTTATATCGTCGTTGTGCGCTGATTGTAGTCATGGCAATCGCCGCGTCGACGGACTCAATGCGAGGTATTCCTCTAATTTGCCGGCTGCCGCGCGCAGGCAACCCTTCTATGATGTGGGCAGCGTCGCGCAAGCCGCGCCTCGCCTATGATGAAAGCAGGCCGTTCGCCGAACGGACCGTGCTCGGAGGGACATATCATGAGCTCACCATGGGTGACGCATCAGGTCGAGAACCAGGTGCCCATGCTGGAGAACTACGACCTGTATGCCTGCGACACCGTGCTCGGCCAGGCCGTCGAGCGTCATGGCGCCGGCTGGCACGCCGCCGAACTGCGGCGCTGCGGCGCGCGCCTTGGCCAGGCGCAGGTGCAGCAGTGGGCCGACGAGGCCAACCATCATGTGCCCGAGCTGGTGACCCACGATCGCCAGGGGCGACGCATCGATCGCCTGGATTTTCACCCGAGCTGGCACGCGCTGATGGCGTTACTGCGCGGCGAGGGCTTGCATGCGCTGCCGTGGTCCGCGCCGGGGCCCGGCGCGATGGCCGCGCGCGCGGCCGGCTATTTTCTGCATGGACAGGTCGAGGCCGGCACCCTGTGCCCGACCACGATGACCTTTGCCAGCATTCCGGTGCTCGCCAGGGAGCCGGCCTTATTTGCCCAACTCAAGGACAAACTGTTCGCCCGCGAGCACGATGCCCGCGATTTGCCGCTGGCGCAAAAGCACAGTGTTCTGATCGGCATGGGCATGACCGAGAAGCAGGGCGGCTCGGACGTGCGCAGCAATACGACTCGGGCCGCGCCGCTCGGGGCGGGCGGACGCGGCGGCGCGTATGCGCTGGTCGGCCATAAGTGGTTCTTTTCCGCGCCGATGTGCGATGCCCACCTGGTGCTGGCGCGCACCACCGATCACGATGCGTTGTCGTGCTTTTTCGTGCCGCGGTTCAAGCCGGACGGACAAAAGAACCCGGTGCAGATCCAGCGCCTGAAGGACAAGCTGGGCAACCGCTCGAATGCCAGC
Organism: Burkholderiales bacterium; assembly: GCA_018971155.1. GTDB lineage: Bacteria > Pseudomonadota > Gammaproteobacteria > Burkholderiales > Burkholderiaceae > Pandoraea. The sequence goes on along the minus strand of JAGXBI010000001.1, from coordinate 9,982 downwards.
AGCGAGGTCGAATTCCTGGACGCCTACGGCGTAATGGTGGGCGACGAGGGACGCGGCATTCCCACTATCCTCGAGATGACCACCTACACCCGGCTCGACTGCGTGATCGGCAGCGCCGCGCTGATGCGGCAGGCGCTGGTGCAGGCAATCCATCACGCGCGGCATCGACGTGCGTTCGGCTGTGCGCTGATCGCGCAGCCGCTCATGCGCAATGTGCTGGCTGATCTGGCCCTCGAGTCGGAAGCCGCCACGCTGCTGATGATGCAGCTGGCGGCCGCATTCGACCGGCCCGACGATCCCGTAGCGCGAGGCTGGCAGCGCGTTTTGCTACCGGCCGCAAAATTCTGGGTCTGCAAGCGCGCGCTCGAGTTTGCCGGCGAGAGCATGGAGGTTTGGGGCGGCAATGGCTATGTGGAGACCGGGCCGATGGCACGACTGTATCGTGAGGCGCCCGTCAATTCGATTTGGGAGGGCTCAGGCAATATCATGTGCCTGGACGTGTTGCGCGCCGTCCAGCGCGAGCCAGAGATGGCGCACGGGCTGCTCGATGCACTGGCCGACCAGGTGTCGGGGCACGCGGCGCTCAAGGCGGCGCTGGCCGACTTGCGGCGACAATTGAGCAGCCCGCCGGAAGCCCGCGAGCCGATGGCGCGACATATCGCGCAGCAGTGGATCCTGCTGGCGCAAGCCGGGCTGATGCTCGCGCACGCGCCGAGCGCGGTCGCCGGCGCATTTCTCGCCAGCCGCTTCGAGACCACGGGTGGGCGCGTCTATGGCACGTTGTCCACTGACATCAACCAGGCAACACAGGAAGCGATTCTGGCGCGCGCATTTGCCGGATAACACGACATCAATAAAATCGACAGGGAGAGCAGGATGGAAACTCTAGCGCAACGTTTTGCTGCGCTGCGCGCGGCCTATGCGCGCGAGCCGGTGCCGGTCTGGTCGACGCGAGCGGCGCGCCTGACAATCTTGCGCACGATGTTGCGCGAGCATCGTGAGGCGCTGGCGCAGGCCATCGATGCCGATTTCGGCGGCCGGCCGCGGCAGGAGACGGATTTGCTCGAACTGTTTCCCAGTCTGGGCGGCATCGGGCATGCGCTGGCGCACGGCAGGCGCTGGATGCGCCGGCGCCGGCAGTGGGCCGGCCTGTGGTTCCTGCCGGCTCGCACCGCGCTGGTGCCCCAGCCATTGGGGGTCGTCGGCATCATCGTGCCTTGGAATTATCCCCTGTATCTCGCGGTCGGCCCGCTGACCGATGCGCTGGCCGCCGGTAACCGCGTGATGATCAAGCTCTCGGAATACACGCCGCGCTTCGGCGAGCTGTTTGCCGAACTGATTGCGCGTTATTTCCCGCCCGACCAGATCACCGTGGTCAATGGCGATGCGGAGGTGGCCCGCGAGTTCTCCGCGCTGCCGTTCGACCATTTGTTGTTTACCGGTTCTACTGCGGTGGGTCACCACGTGATGCGGGCCGCGAGCGAGCATCTGACGCCGGTCACGCTCGAACTCGGTGGCAAGTCGCCCGCCATCATTGGCCCGGGCGCGCGTTTTTCGAATGCGGTGGAGCGCATTCTCGCGGGCAAGCTGCTCAACGCCGGCCAGACTTGCATTGCGCCGGACTACGTGCTGATCCCGCGCGAGCGGCAGAACGATTTCGTGACCGAGGCCGCGCGCATTGCCCAGCGCCTCTATCCGCGGCCGGCCGACAATCCGGATTTCGCCAGCATCATTTCACCGCGGCATTTCAGCCGCCTGCAGGGGCTGCACGACGATGCGCTGAGCCAGGGCGCGATGGCGCACCTGCTGTCGGCCGATGCGCCGCAGGCGGATCGGCGGCGCTTGCCGCCGGTGGTCTACACGGGTGTGAGCGATGCGATGCGCTTGATGCAGGAAGAAATTTTCGGGCCGCTCCTGCCGCTGGTGCCCTATGACTCGCTCGACGAGGCGATCGCCTATGTCAACGGTCATGCCCGTCCATTGGCGTTGTATATGTTCGACGATGATCGCCGGCGGGTCGAGCAGGTCCTGACGCAAACCGTGGCGGGCGGCGTGACAGTAAACGACACCCTGCTGCATATTGCGCAGGACACGCTGCCGTTCGGCGGCGTCGGCGCCTCCGGCATGGGTGCTTATCACGGCCATGACGGGTTTCTGGCGTTCACCAAAATGAAACCGGTGTTCTATCAGGCGCGCGTCAACGGTATGGGGTTGCTCAGCGCCCCCTACGGCAAGCGCTTTGCCGCGATGCTGCGATTGTTGCTGCGCTGAGCCAATGAAAAACGCGCCGCCGGTTACCCCGGCGGCGCGTCGCGGCGTTCTCTCGGGCGTCGCTCAGGCCACGGCGCGCAAACCGGCGTCGGCCAGCAATTCGGCGGCCTTGTCGGTCGCTTCCCAGCTGAACTCCGGCTCTTCGCGACCGAAGTGGCCGTAGGCTGCGGCCTTGGTGTAAATCGGTCGCAGCAGGTCGAGCATCTGGATAATGCCCTTGGGTCGCAGGTCGAAGTGTTTCATCACCAGTTCGGTGATCTTCGCATCGCTGACCTTGCCGGTGCCGAAGGTATTGACCATCACCGAGGTCGGGCGCGCCACGCCGATCGCATAAGACACCTGAATCAGGCATTTTTCCGCCAGACCGGCGGCCACGATGTTTTTCGCGACATAACGGCCGGCATAGGCGGCCGAACGGTCGACCTTGGACGGGTCCTTGCCGGAGAAGGCGCCGCCGCCGTGCGGCGCGGCTCCGCCGTAAGTGTCGACGATGATCTTGCGCCCGGTCAGGCCGGCGTCGCCCTGCGGGCCACCCACCACGAAGCGTCCGGTCGGATTCACCAGGAACTTGACGTCGCCCTTGATGAGATCCTTCGGCAGCACCGGCTTGATGATTTCCTCGATGACTGCCTCGCGCAACTTGTCCAGCGCGATGTCCGGATGATGCTGGGTCGAAAGCACGACTGTGTCGATACTGTGGGGCCGGTCGTTGACGTAGCGGATCGTCACCTGCGACTTGGCATCCGGGCGCAGCCAGTTCAGGCGGCCGTCGCGGCGCAGCTCGGACTGCCGCTCGACCAGACGGTGCGCCAGATAGATCGGCAGCGGCATCAGCTCCGGCGTCTCGTTGCAGGCGAAACCGAACATCAGGCCCTGGTCGCCGGCGCCCTGATCGAGGTTGTCGTCGTGGGCACGGTCCACGCCTTGCGCGATGTCGGGCGATTGGCGATCGTAAGCCACGAGAACCGCGCAGCCCTTATAGTCGATACCGTAATCGGTGTTGTCGTAGCCGATGCGGCGGATGGTGTCGCGCGCGACCTGCTGGTAATCGACCGTGGCGGTGGTGGTGATTTCTCCGGCCATCACGACCAGGCCGGTGTTGCACAGCGTCTCGGCTGCGACGCGCGCATACTTGTCCTGGGTCAGGATGGCATCGAGCACGGCATCGGAAATCTGGTCGGCCACCTTGTCGGGGTGACCTTCGGAAACGGACTCGGAGGTAAACAGGTAGTCGGTCGCCACTTCAAGCTCCTAAACGATTTTGGCTTTTCACGTTGCCGTCTTTCGTTGAAGCGGCGACGCTTTAGCGGATTACTTTACTGACGGCCCGGTTACCCTGGCCGCGAATCGCCCCGCAAGTTGTCTGTTAACTCGGCGATCCGTTTATTATACGCCTCTGAAAATTTTTGCGCTGTCAAGCCGCCGCAGGTGGTTCGCCATGGATAGGCGGGCGGGAGCTAAGCGGCTTCGCGCTTGATTGTGATTCGATTATGTCCAAGAAGAAATCCGGGAAATTCGGTTACTTGTTCGGCGCGACCTTGTTGCGTGCCCTGAATTGCCTGCCTTATGGGGTGGTGGGCCGATTCGGCGATGCGCTGGGCAGCCTGCTGTACCTGATCCCCAGTTCGCGCCGCCGGGTCGTGCACACCAATTTGCGTCTGTGTTTCCCGCACTGGGATGACGCGCGGCGCGAGCGCGTGGCGCGCGCCGCGTTCCGGCACGCGATTCGCAGCTACGCCGAGCGCAGCGTGCAGTGGTTTGCCGACCGCGAGAAGATGGAGCGACTGGTGCAGGTCGAGAGCGAGGTCGACCTGACCGATCCCGACATGCCGCCGACGATTCTGCTCGGCTTTCATTTCGTCGGCATCGAGGCCGGCTCGATATTCATCAATCATGCGCTGAGGCGGCCGTGCGCGTCACTCTATACGCCGATGTCGAATCCGTTTTTCGATGCGCTGGCCAAACGCCAGCGCGGCCGCTTCGACGCCGAAATGATATCGCGCGCCGACAGCGCGCGAGAGGTGCTGAGGGTGCTGCGCGAGCGCAAGCCGATCATGCTGGCCGCCGATATGGACTACGGTTTGCGCAATTCGGTGTTCGTGCCGTTTTTCGGCGTACAGGCATGCACCCTGACATCGATTTCGCGCCTGGCGCAGGCCGGGCGTGCGCAGATCCTGCCGATCGTCACCGAGGTGCTGCCGAATTACCGCGGCTACAAGCTCAAGGTGTTCGCGCCCTGGGAGAATTACCCGAGCGGGGATCCGGTGGCCGATACGCGCCGCATGAATGCGTTCCTCGAAGAGCAGATCCTGCGCATGCCCGAGCAGTACTACTGGGTGCACAAGCGCTTCAAGACACGGCCCGAAGGCGAGGCCGGGGTGTACTGACGGCGGTGCCGGCTCCGCGACTCCACTACAATAGCGCAATGAAACTCAAATTCACCAAAATGCACGGCGCCGGCAACGACTTTGTCGTGCTCGACGGTATCCATCAACAGATCGACCTGAGTGCCGACCAGTGGCGCGCGCTGGCCGATCGCCACTTCGGGGTGGGCGCGGACCAGCTCCTGGTGGTCGAGAAGCCGACCATCGATGGCGTCGATTTCCGTTACCGGATTTTCAATGCGGACGGCGGCGAGGTCGAACATTGCGGCAACGGCGCGCGCTGCTTCGTCAAATTCGTGCGTGACCATCACCTGACCGACCAGCGCAGCGTGCGGGTGCAGGTGCAGCAGGGCATTCTCACCTTGACCATGCATGAGGATGGACAAGTCTCGGTCGATATGGGGCGGCCCGAACTGTCGCCGGCCAAGGTGCCATTCGACGCGCAGGGGCTCACCGGCCGGCCGGAACATGACGATCTGCTATGGCCGCTCGAGATCGACGGCAAGACGGTGTGGATCTCGGTGGTGTCGATGGGCAATCCTCACGCGGTGCAAACGGTCGACGACGTCGAGCAGTTCCCGGTGGCACTCGATGGCCCGCTCATCGAGCGTCATGCGCGCTTTCCGAATCGGGTCAACGCCGGCTTCATGCAAGTGCTCGACCGTCACACGATCAGGTTGCGCGTCTACGAACGGGGCGCCGGCGAAACGCTCGCTTGCGGCACGGGCGCCTGCGCGGCGGTGGTGGCTGGCATTCGTCGCGGCCTGCTCGACACGCCCGTCGCGGTGCATACGCACGGCGGCATCCTGTCGATCGCCTGGGACGGCGCCGGCACGGTCGTCATGACCGGCGCGGCGACCACCGTGTTCGAAGGCGAAATCGAACTGTAACGAGAGGCGCGCACCCTTGGCGGACGCCCTCCTCATTTTCACGGACACCATGAACGATCGCGATATTGTCGAGTATTTGCAGTCTCATCCCGAATTCTTCGAAAAGCATGCTGAATTGGTGGCCAACATCAAGCTGACCAGCCCGCATGGCCAGCGCGCCGTATCGCTGCAGGAGCGGCAGGTCGAGATGCAGCGCGACAAAAACAAGCAGCTCGAACGCCGGCTGGCCGAGCTGCTGCGTTATGGCCACGAGAACGACGGCACCTCCGGCAAGATTCATCGCTGGACGCTGCAGGTGCTTGGCGAGCGCGACCCGCACGCCGTGCCGGGCGCCATCACGCGAGGCTTGCGCGAGGTGTTCGACGTGCCGGTCTCGGCATTGCGCGTGTGGCATGTCGACGAGCCTTATCAGCCGGCGGAGTTCGCGCGCAATGTCAGCGAAGAAGTGCGTATTTTCGCCGGCAGCCTGACGACGCCTTACTGCGGCAGCAATACCGGCTTCGAGGCCGTGACCTGGCTGGGCGCCGAAGTCGAACCGGCGTCGGTGGCGCTGCTGGCCTTGCGTGATCCGCTGCGCGAGGACGCCGAGGTATTCGGATTGCTGGTCATGGGCTCGCCCGACCCGCGTCGCTTCCATGCGGGCATGTCGACCGATTTCCTCACGCAGATCGGGCAGCTGGCCAGCGCGACGCTCGGCAGGTTGCGCACCAACTGCTGAGCGCTGGCCAAAACACACATGCCGACCCGCCCGGACGACCTCGCTGCTCCAGCGTCCTGCCGAGCCGGGCAAGCGCAGGTGCATGAGTACCTCGTGTCGCTGGCGGCCGAGCGCAAGCTCGCTACACACACCCTGGATGGCTATCGACGCGATCTGGCGCAATTGATACAACTGGCCGACGGCAGGGAGCTGGCGCGATTGTCGCATCCCGATATCCGCCGGTTTGCGATGCAAATGCACGCGCAAGGGTTGAGCGGGCGTTCCATCGCGCGCAAATTGTCCGCCTGGCGCGGATTCTTCGCATGGCTGGCGCAACGCGTGACCCTCCCGGCCAATCCGGTCAATGGCGTGCGCGCGCCCAAGAGTCCCAAGCCCTTGCCCAAGGCGTTGTCGGCCGAGCAGGCAGTGGCGCTCACCGCCTACTGCGCAGGCGACGATCCGCTTGCCCGGCGCAATCACGCGATGTTCGAATTGCTTTATTCGTCCGGGCTGCGCCTGTCCGAGCTGGTCAGCCTCGATACAGCCTTCTTCGATAGCCCCGGTTACCGGTCGCGCAGTTGGCTCAATGCCGCCGAGCACGAAGTGGTGGTGACCGGCAAGGGCGGCAAGATGCGCAGCGTGCCGGTCGGTCGCCATGCGGCCCAGGCCCTGCAGACATGGCTGGCCGTGCGCGAGCAAATGGCGAAGAGCGAGCCGCATGCCCTGTTTCTGTCGGCACGCGGCGCCCGCATCAACGCGCGCGCCGTTCAGCTCGCGCTCGAGCAGCATGCGCTGGCGGCCGGCCTGCCGACCCACGTGCATCCGCACATGCTGCGGCACTCGTTCGCATCCCATGTGCTGCAATCGAGCGGCGATCTGCGGGCGGTGCAGGAAATGCTTGGGCACGCCAATATTTCCACCACGCAGATCTACACCAAACTCGACTTCCAGCATCTGGCCAAGGTTTATGACCAGGCCCATCCGCGCGCCAAAAAGAAAGATTGAGCCGGGGCGCCGGGGCGGGTGTATCATGCGGCCCTCTTGACCGGCGGCGAACGCTTTCGCAGCGCCGGCGGCGATCTCCTGCACAGCCTTGCGCCCATGAACACACTGACCCTCAAACCCGGTAAGGAAAAGTCGCTTCTGCGCCGCCATCCGTGGATCTACGCGGGTGCTGTCGCGCGCGTCGAGGGCAAGCCCGCGCTGGGGGCCACCGTCGTGGTCAAGGCCGACGATGGCCGTTTTCTGGCGCGCGCGGCGTATAGCCCGCACTCGGCGATTCGCGCCCGGGTGTGGACATTCAACGAGGCCGAGCCGGTCGATCACGCATTTTTCAAGCGCCGCGTCCAGGCGGCGCTCGCCTACCGCGAAGCCATGGTGCCCGGCATCGCCGCCGTGCGGTTGATTTTTGGCGAGGCCGATGGTCTGCCGGGACTGATCGTCGATCGTTATCGCGGCGGGGATGGCGCCGACCAATTGGTCTGTCAATTCATGGCCGCCGGCGTCGAGCACTGGAAGACGGCCTTGGTGGCGGCGCTTGCCGCTGCCACCGGCTGCCCCAATGTCTATGAACGCTCGGACGTGGCGGTGCGCGAGCGCGAGGGGCTGGCCAGCATCACCGGCGTACTGGCCGGGGCCGAGCCGCCCGCGACGTTGCTGACCGAGGAAAGTGGCATCCGCTATCACGTCGACGTGCGCCATGGCCACAAGACCGGGTTCTATATCGATCAGCGCGACAATCGCCTGTTGATTCAGCAGCAGGCGGCGGGGCGCGATGTGCTCAACTGCTTCTGCTATACCGGCGGTTTTTCGCTGGCGGCCCTCAAGGGCGGGGCCCGCCACGTGATTTCGATCGACTCTTCCGGCGAGGCGCTTGCGCTGGCCGCACGCAACGCCCAATCCAATGGCTTCGAGGCGTCGCGCGCCGAGTGGCGCGATGCGGACGTGTTCAAGACGCTGAGAACGTTGCGCGAGGAAGGCAGGAGTTTCGACCTGATCGTGCTCGATCCGCCGAAATTCGCACCGTCACCGCAGCATGTGGCGCGCGCCGCGCGCGCCTACAAAGACATCAATATGGCAGCGTTGCGCCTGTTGCGCCCGGGTGGCCAGTTGTGGACCTATTCCTGTTCCGGTGCGATCGACGGCGAGCTGTTCCAGAAGATCGTCGCTGGCGCGGCGGCCGATGCCGGTGTCGACGCGCGTTTGCTGCGGCGCCTGTGCGCCGGGCTGGATCATCCGATGCTGATGAGTTTTCCTGAAGGCGAATACCTGAAGGGGCTGTGGCTGCAGCGGGCTGACTGACGCTACACCGGCCCGGGGATCGCGCCGTTGCGCGGCGCCATCCCATTAATGCAACTGCGTTGCGTCAATGGGATGGCTGTGCTTAAATCGATGCATGGATCAACTCGCGTTGCAGCCCTATCTGGAACAGGCGCGCGCCCGTCTGCGGGAGCGTGGCGGGCGGGTCACGGGTGCCCGGGCCAGGATTTTTGCGTTACTGCTCAAGGCCGGTCGGCCGCTGGCGCATCATGAAGTGCTGGCCGGTCTGGCCGGCGGCGCCCCGCTGGATCGGGTGACTGTCTATCGCGTGCTCGACTGGCTGGTTGCGCAGGGCTGGGCGCTCAAGCGGGTCGGCGACGACCGGATTTTCCGTTTTGCGACGGCAACACCCGCGCGCGCCGAGCAGGTGCCGGAGGCACAACCCCACACCGCACATGGGCATTTCCGCTGCATGCAGTGCCACCGTACGTTTTGCCTTGACGATTGGCCGGCTCGCCCCCAACTGAGCGGGCACGAGTTCAAGCGGTTGCCCAGGGGCTTCGTCGGCGAGCAGATCGAATTCACCATTCGGGGCAGGTGCGCCCAATGCGCTAGCTGACGGCGCCGTCTGCAGCCTCACTGTTCGGTTTTCAGCAATTTCATTGAAAAGGACCTCATTTCCATGATTCCCGTCACCATCCTGACAGGCTTTCTCGGTAGCGGCAAAACGACGCTGCTCAAGCGAATCCTCACCGAAGCGCACGGCATGAAGATCGCCGTGATCGAAAACGAATTCGGCGAGGAGAACATCGACAACGAGATCCTCGTCCAGAACCAGGCCGAGCAAATCGTGCAGATGAGCAACGGATGCATCTGCTGCACGATCCGCGGCGACTTGGCGCGCGCGCTCGGCGATCTCGCGGCCCGCAAGCGGGCCGGAGAAATCGCGTTCGACCGCATCGTGATCGAAACGACGGGCTTGGCCAATCCCGGCCCCGTTGCGCAAACGTTCTTCATGGATAACGAAATCGCCGACGAGTTCTTGCTCGACGCCATCATCACCCTCGTCGACGCCAAGCACGCCAATGCTCAACTCGACGAGCACGAAGTCGTGCAGCGCCAAGTCGGCTTCGCCGATCGCCTGTTCGTCTCGAAGTCCGATCTCGTCGACGAAGCCACGCTGGCCGATCTGCGCCACCGTCTCGTCCATATGAATCCGAAGGCGACGATCAAGGTCGTCAACTTCGGCGAAGCCGACATCAAGGAGATCTTCGATCTGCGCGGCTTCAACCTCCATGCGAAGCTGGAGATCGATCCGGATTTCCTGGCCGAGGACGATCACGCGCACCACCACGATCACGATCACGGGCATTGCGCCCACGAAGGTCATGCGCATCACCATCATGCGCACCACGACGACAAGATCAAGTCGTTCGTTTACCGCAACGATCGCCCCTTCGATCCGAACAAGCTCGAAGACT